>JAABRB010000538.1 GCA_011391185.1 Betaproteobacteria bacterium | reverse complement strand
GTGATGGACCGCGAAAGGCGTGCCCGGCGGCGTGCCCTTGGGCGGACCCGCTTTCCCCTGCAGCTGCCCCTCGTTCACCGGATCGACGAACGGCGTGTCGAGTCCGACTGCGACGACACGGCGCTCCCCGAGGTACTTCGCAGCGTCATACGAAAGCCCGGGTGCCTTGGTGTAGTAGAACTTCTCGGTGTCCGGATCCTTCCAGAAGTCGCCCCACCCGGTGTACACGTAGAGCACGTCTCCGGGAAGGATGCCCCGCCACCCGAGCCCCTGCGCCGCAAGCATCGCCTCGATGTCCTGCGCGGTGATGACCTCTCCCGGCTTCAGCGCCTGGCCTCGTCCGAGATGGGTCTTGGCATCCAGCAGCACCGCGCTCGTGATGATGGGAGGTGCCTTCTCCATGCCGAGCCGCCGGAGCAGCGAGTCCGGGGTCGGCTTCACATCGTTCTGCGTGTAGCCTCCGAAGTAGAGCGCGCCGCCCGCCGGGTTGGCGCTCTTGCCGTCCCACGGCGATTTGAGATACGCGAAGTGGCCGAGGGCGTCCAGCTGCGTACCTTGCGCCTGCGGCTCGCCCGCCGCCAACACCTCCGTGTTGAACGCATGCACGGTTCCGGGAATGACCGAGGTCGGATTGAATTTGTACTGGTAGGACCCGCTGAACGGCGACATCGGCATCGTGTTCGAACGCACGTGCCCGACCTCGTACTCTTTGGCGTTCGGCTGCGAGAGGAAATATGCGCAGCGCATCCAGGTCCCCGCCCCGATCGCGTTCGCCATGCCACGCTCGTCGCCCGCCCGCCACGGCGGTGCAGGTACATGCGCTTTCGACCGCTCGACGACATCGCGCTCTGACGAATCCATCATCGTGTTCGATGCGCAGCCCGCCGCCAGTGCCGCGGACAGTCCAACCGCCACGAGATTCTTCATGGTCCCCTCCTCGGGTTCTCCGCGTCAGCGTACGCCGAATCGGCGGCGCTGTGAACGCTTCCCCGGGAGATGCTCTAATAGACCGATTTTCAATCACCCGGAGAAGGCGACATGAAACGCAGCACCGACCGCATCCTGACCACCCACGTCGGCAGCCTCCCCCGGCCGCAAGACCTGCTCCGGATGACGCTCGCCAAGGACCGCGGAGAACCCTTCGACGAGAAAGCCTATCCGGGCCGCCTCACGGGCGCCGTGGCGGAGGTCGTCCAGGCTCAGGCGCGCGCGGGTCTGGACGTCGTCGACGACGGTGAATTCGGCAAGGCCGGGTTCATGCACTACGTGAACCAGCGGCTCGCCGGCTTCGAGCCGCGCAACGGCGCAGCGCCGCAGAGCCCGTTCGCCGATTCGCGCGAATACAAGTCGTTTCCCGAGTACTACGCCCATCAGGGCCACGCTTCGCCCAGCCCCGCGGCAAAGGCGCCCCACATGGACTGCACGGGGCCGATCTCCTACACGGGGCACGAGGCGCTGAAAGTCGACATTGCGAATCTCAAGGCCGCGCTGGCGAAGGTGAACGTCGCGGAGGCTTTCATGCCCGCCGTGTCGCCGTCCAACGTCGAAGAATGGCAGCGGAACCGGTATTACAAGGGCGACGACGAGTTCGTCTTCGCGATCGCCGAGGCCATGCACGAGGAATACAAGGCGATCGTCGACGCGGGCCTGCTGCTGCAGATCGACGACCCGCGGCTCGTCACTTACTACAACGTCGCGTCGGACGCCAGCATCGCGGACTGCCGGAAATGGGCGGAGCGGCGCATCGAAATCCTCAATCACGCGCTGCGCGGCCTGCCGCGCGAGCGCATCCGCTTCCACACGTGCTACGGGATCAACATCGGACCGCGCGTGCACGACATGGAGTTGAAGGACATCATCGACCTGATCCCGAAGATCAACACGGGCGCGTACTCGTTCGAAGCCGGCAACCCACGCCACGAGCACGAGTGGAAAATCTGGAAGGACGTGAAGCTCCCCGAGGGCACGGTGCTCATCCCCGGCGTGATCACGCACTCGAACGTCATGGTCGAACACCCCGAGACGATCGCGGAGCGCATCGAGCGCTTCGCCTCCGTGGTCGGGCGTGAAAACGTCATCGCGGGCGCCGACTGCGGATTCGGCACGTTCGCCGGATCGGAGGAGATCCAGGAGCGGATCGTGTGGGCGAAGCTCGATGCGCTCGCCGAGGGCGCGCGCATCGCGTCGCGACGCCTCTGGCGCTAAGCCAAGGCGCGTCCAGGAACGTCGCAGATTCGCCAACGGGGATCTACAAGGGGCGTGCCCCTTGTTCCAATCGGGGGATCTACAAGGGGCGTCCCCCTTGTTCCAATCGGGGGATCTACAAGGGGCGTGCCCCTTGTTCCAATCGGGGGATCTACAAGGGGCGTCCCCCTTGTTCCAATCGGGGGATCTACAAGGGGCGTGCCCCTTGTTCCAATCGGGGGATCTACAAGGGGCGTCCCCCTTGTTCCAATCGGGGGATCTACAAGGGGCGTCCCCCTTGTTCGTTAAACGGTTCTTGACGAGCACGCGCATTAGCGTGATCGAAGCTACCGAGCCACGAACTCTTCCTCGGTCGGTCACACCGGATCGAGCACCATGGTGATCAGCGCGAGCTGTCCCTTCGCCACCGCCTCCAGCCCGCGCGCGAGCGCGGCACGCACGTCACCGGGCGCCTTGACCGTCTCGCCGTAGCCGCCATAGGCGCGGGCCAGCAGTGCGTAATCCGGGCGCGGCGTGATCGACGTACCGGCGAACCGGTTCGCCTTGACGGCCCACCCCTCCGGGTACTCG
>JAABRB010000537.1 GCA_011391185.1 Betaproteobacteria bacterium | reverse complement strand
CCGCGGAGGAGGTGCCGTCGACCCGCGTACGACGAGCTCCGGCGCGAGCCGGATCTCGCGGGCGGGCGTGCCGGGATTCGCGATGGCCTCGAGCAGCAGCCGTGCGGCTTCGGCGCCCATCATGCGATGCGGGACGCGCACTGTCGTGAGCGGCGGGTCGAAGCGATCCGCAAACAGCATGTCGTTGAACCCGGTCACCGAGACATCGTGCGGGCAGGCGAGCCCGCGACGCCTGATTTCGTCATAACAGCCGAGCGCAAGCAGATCGTTGGCGGCGACGATCGCGGTCAGCTTCGGGCAGGCATCGAGCAGCGCGCGCGCTGCCCGCATACCCGCCGCAATCTCGTAGCTGCGGGCGGACACGATCGACACGCGCCGTGCCGACAGGCCGCGCGCCTTCAGCGCCGCGCTAAAGCCGGCGCGCCGCGCCGCGCCGGTCGAGAACCGCTGCGGTCCCGCCACGTGTCCGATCACGGCGTGGCCGAGGTCGGCCAGATGATTCACGGCGAGGGCAATGCCTGCGACATCGTCGCTCAGCACCGCCGGGAGACCGCCTGCGCCGACGGTCCGATTCACGAGCACCGCGGGCACGCCGAGCTCGCGCAAACGTGCGACGAGCGGCTCGCCGCGCACGGCGGTTGCCAGCACCAGCCCGTCGACGCGCCGGGCGGCGAAGCGCTCGAGCGCATCCCGTGCACGGTCCGGGTCGTTGTCGGTGTTGGCGCTGATCGCGGTGTACCCGGCCTCGGTCAGCACGCTCTCGATCCCGCGCACGATCGGCGGGAAAAACGGATTGGCGATGTCCGGAATGAGGATGCCGATGGTGTGCGTGCGACGCGTGCGCAACCCTGCCGCGGCCGGATCGGGGGTGTAGCCGAGCCGTCGCGCGGCCGCCGTCACACGGTCGGCCACCGCGGCGCTCACGAGATGCCGCGTGCGCGCGTTGAGCACGCGCGAGACAGTGGACGAATGGACGCCGGCCGCCGACGCAACGTCCTGAATCCGGGCGCGTTTCCGCTTCACGTCGAGTGTGCCTCCTGATCGTCGGGCGGGCGCGCCTTGCCTGCCTCGGCGAGTTCGTTTAATGTCGCCGCAAACGATTGCATAGACGCGATTCTAGCGCCGTGCGGGTTGCACGGATGCGTCATCATGGAACAAGCGCCGCCTCTCGACCCACGCATCGCAACCGCGGTCTCGCACTGGGGCGCGCGATTTGTCGCGAACGGCGTGCCGCTCTCCGACTTCCAGGCGGTCACGGGATCGACGACGAAATGGGACGACTGGTGCTCCGCCTGGTCGCAGCGCGCCGCGACGCACGAGACGCTCGGCCGTGAAGCGCGCTCCGCAGGTTTCACGCTCAGTGCGGGCGAGCATTTCACGCGGGCGGCCGTCTGCTATCACTTCGGCAAGTTCCTGTTCGTCCATCGCCCGGACGAGATGCGTGCCGCCCACGAGAACGCGGTCGCGTGCCGCAACGCCGCGCTGCCGCACCTCGAACCGCCGGGCGAGCGCGTGGCCATTCCGTTCGAAGGGGCGGCGCTGTTCGGAAATCTGCGGCGACCGCGTGGTGTCACCCGCCCGCCCGTCGTGGTGATGTGCATGGGCCTCGACTCGGCGAAGGAGGAAATGAACGCGTACGAGAACGACTTTCTCGCGCGCGGCCTGGCCACGCTCGCATTCGATGGTCCGGGCCAGGGCGAAGCCGAGTACACGCTGCCGATCCGCGGCGACTACGAGGCGCCCGTCAGGGCGGTTTGCGACTGGATCGAGGCGCGCGACGACGTAGACGCGAGGCGCATCGGCCTCTGGGGCGTCAGCCTGGGCGGATACTATGCGCCGCGTGCTGCAGCGTTCGAGCGGCGCATTCGGGCATGCGTGTCGCTTTCCGGCCCGTATCGATGGATCGACGTCTTCGACGCCGCGAATCCGCTCACGCGCGAGGCGTTCCGGGTGCGCAGTCGAAGCGGCACGGACGACGAGGCGCGTGCGAAGGCGGCGACGCTGACGCTGGAGGATCTGGCCGCTGACATCGCCTGCCCCTTGCTCGTCGTGGCTGGCGAGAGCGACACGCTCATTCCACCGTCGCATGCGGAACGGATGGTGAGGGAGGCGGGTGCACGCGCGGAGTTGCTGCTCGTCGCCGGCGGCAACCACGTGGCGAACAACGTCTGGTACCGGTATCGTCCGCAGAGCGCGGACTGGCTCGCAAGCAAGCTCGACACCGATGCGGGCGCATAGAAGCGGACGCGGGATACCATCAGGACAGGCGCCACGTGACGTGCTGCACGACGTTGCGGCGCCTGCGGAAGCTGCATAGGATTGCCCACTGTCACCCCACGCGAGGAGAACTTGACCATGACGATTCAGCGAGCAGCACTTGCATTTGCCGCTTTGGCGATGGCCGGATTGCTCGGATCCTCGACTGCGGCGGCGCAGACTGAGACGATTCGACTGACCATTTCAGCCAGCCATCCGACCATCGTTCCGTGGGTGGGCGCCCTCAAGACGCACGTCGTCGACCTGAGCAATAAGCGACTCGAGGCCGCCGGCAGCAAGTACCGCATCCAGTGGAACGAGGCCTTCGGCGGCGTTCTTTACGACTTCAACAACACGCTGGAAGCGGTCGAGCAGGGCATGACCGACATGGGCTGGGTCGGCGCGCTGTGGGAGCCTGCGAAAATGCCCTTGCAGAACATCATGTTCGCAACGCCCTTCGTGACGAGCGACGAAGTGATCGCCGTGGAAGTCATGAACAAGCTGCACGACACCGTTCCCGCCATC
>JAABRB010000536.1 GCA_011391185.1 Betaproteobacteria bacterium | reverse complement strand
GGCTGATCGCGCCGCGCCAGACCGGCGAGCGCTATCAGGTGGAGCATCATCCGAGCTTCGGCGGTGCAGACCAGCTCGTGATCTTCACCAACGCGGACGGCGCCGAGGATTTCAAGATCATGACCGCGCCGCTCGCCGCGCCCGGCCGCGAGAACTGGCGCGAGCTGGTGGCGCATCGCCCCGGCACCCTCGTGCTCGACGTCGGCGTGCTTGCCGACTGGCTGGTGCGCTTCGAGCGTCATGAAGGTCTGCCGCGCATCGTCGTGCGGCGGCTCACGGACGGCGACGAGCACACCATCGCTTTCGCCGAGGAAGCCTATGCGCTCGGCATGGATACCGGGCTCGAATTCGTCACCGACAACCTGCGCTTCGTCTATGCGTCGATGACCACGCCGTCGGAGACCTGGGACTACGACATGGCCAAGCGCACGCGCGAGCTGAGGAAGCGCCAGGAAATTCCCTCGGGCCACGATCCCAAGCGCTTCGTCACGCGGCGCGTGTTCGCGCCGGCCAAGGACGGCGAGACCGTGCCGGTGTCGATCCTGCACCGGCGCGACATCGATACCAAGACAGCGCCGTGCCTGCTCTATGGCTACGGCGCCTATGGCTACGCGATTCCGGCCTCGTTCAATTCGAGCCGGCTGTCGCTGGTGGAGCGCGGCTTCGTGGTCGCAATCGCGCACATCCGCGGCGGCACCGATAAGGGCTGGCGCTGGTATCGCGAGGGCAAGCTCGCGCACAAGACCAACACGTTCACCGATTTCATCGCCGCCGGCGAACATCTTGTTCGTCAAGGCTTTGCCGCGCCGGGCCGTATCGTCGCGCAGGGCGGCTCGGCCGGCGGCTTGCTGATGGGCGCCGTCGCCAATATGCGGCCCGATCTGTTCGCGGCGGTGGTCGCCGAAGTGCCGTTCGTCGATGCGCTCAATACGATGCTCGACGACACGCTGCCGCTGACGCCGCCGGAGTGGCCCGAGTGGGGCAATCCGATCACCGATCCCGAGGCGTTCGGTCACATTCGCTCCTATTCGCCCTATGACAATGTGCGGGCGCAGAATTATCCGGCCATGCTCGTGCTCGCCGGCCTGTCCGATCCGCGCGTGACCTATTGGGAGCCGGCGAAATGGGTGGCGCGGCTGCGCGCGACCAAGACCGACCGGAATCCGCTCGTGCTCAAGACCAACATGGACGCGGGCCACGGCGGCGCGGCCGGACGCTTCGACCGACTCGACGAGGTAGCGCTGGTCTATGCCTTCGCGCTCAAGAGCGTCCGGCTGGCGTGAGCCGTCAGGACTTCGTTACCGGCTTCCTGAACTCTGAGTCCGCATCGGCGCCGGTGCGGGAGACGTGCGCGCGCAAATCTTCGATCGATGCGAAGCGCATGATGCCGAGCGGCATTTCCGCCTCGATCGATCCGTCGGCATAGAGCGTATAGGCCATGCCGCCGATGATGCCGGAACGCACCGCCGGACCGCCGGGCGCGGCATCGGTGGCGGGCACGGGCGCGCGCGGCTTCGACGCGGGCTCGGGTTTCGGCGCCGGCATTTCCCGCATGGCATGTTCGGGCGCGGGCTCGCGCACTCGCGGCGGAGGCTCGGCCTGAATGCGCGCGGCGCGCTCGGGTGCCGACTCGCGGACACGCGGCGGAGGTTCGGCTTGAACGCGCGCGGTGGCGCCAGTCGATGGCGGCCAGGCGCGCGGATGCAGATCTTTCTCGTCGGCGGAGACCGGACGCGCCGATGGATGCGCCGGCCGCGCAACCGGCTGCGTCAGCGGCACCGGAATTTGATGCGGCACCAGGCTCGGCTCGATCTCGGGCGCGCGTTCGGCGGCCGCGCGTTGAGCCGGTACCGGTTTGAGTGCATCGAGCCGGCGGCCGAGATCGTGCACGGCGCGCAGCAACAGGCCGATCCCGAAAACGACGAGCCCGCCGACGAAGCCGATCGTACCGCTCTCGATCAGGGATGCGCCGAGGCCGAGGCCGAGCGCCCATTCCGGCGCACCGGCGACGATCACCGCGGCCCCCAACAGGGCGAGCAAGAGTCCGAAGACGATCAGCAGAAAAGACATCGTGGAGAAACACCTCGAATCCATAGGAACGTAGCACGGAAAACGGGGCGAATGGGCGGCCCCGCCAAGGCGCGTTCAAGCGGTTGTGCGCCGCGCGTTCCCGGCTTATCTCTAATGCAGCATCGGCGCTCGGCGCCCATGATCGCGTTCCCCGAGGAGGATCTCATGTCATTCACGTTGCCGGAACTGCCCTACCCGCACGACGCGCTCGCCCCCTTCATGTCGCGCGAGACGCTCGAATACCATCACGACAAGCATCACCTCGCCTACGTCAATAACGGCAACAATCTGCTCAAGGGCTCCGGGCTCGAGGACAAGAGCCTCGAGGAAATCGTGAAAGGCTCGTTCGGCAAGAACGCCGGCCTCTTCAATAATGCCGGCCAGCACTACAATCACTCGCTGTTCTGGAAATGGATGAAGCCCAAGGGCGGCGGCAAGATTCCCGGCGAGTTGGAGAAGCGCATCGTCGCCGATCTCGGCTCGGTCGAGAAGATGAAGGAGGACTTCGTCCAGGCTGGTGTCACGCAATTCGGTTCGGGCTGGTGCTGGCTCGCGGTCAAGGATGGCAAGATCATCGTCAGCAAGACGGCGAACGGCGAGAGCCCGCTGGTGCATGGGGCGAGCCCAATATTGGGCTGCGACGTGTGGGAGCATTCCTATTACATCGACTATCGCAACCGCAGACCCGACTACCTCAAGGCCTTCCTCGAAAGTTTG
>JAABRB010000535.1 GCA_011391185.1 Betaproteobacteria bacterium | reverse complement strand
TTCTTCCGCCGGTTCATTCCGCGCGGACCGCAGGGTCCCCAGGGTCCCCAGGGTCCCCAGGGTCCCCAGGGTCCCCAGGGCCCGCGCGAATTCGAGAGCCAGTCGCTCGGATCCGGGTTCATCATCAGCGCGGACGGGTACGTCCTCACGAATGCCCACGTGGTGGATTCGGCGGACGAGATCACCGTCAAGCTGAACGACAAGCGTGAGTACAAGGCACGCGTGATCGGGGCCGACCGCCGGACCGACGTGGCGCTCATCAAGATCGAGGCAAGCGGGCTGCAGGCGGTCACGCTGGGCGACGCGGGCACCGTGAGAGTCGGCGAATGGGTGCTGGCAATCGGCTCGCCGTTCGGTTTCGAGAACACCGTCACCGCCGGCATCGTCAGCGCGAAGGGGCGTTCGCTTCCGCAGGAGAACTTCGTGCCGTTTCTCCAGACGGACGTGGCGATCAATCCCGGCAACTCGGGGGGCCCGCTGTTCAATCTCAAGGGCGAAGTGGTCGGCATCAATTCCCAGATCTACAGCCGTACCGGCGGGTTCATGGGACTCTCCTTTGCCATCCCGATCGACGTGGCGATGGATGTGCAGAACCAGCTGAGAAACGGTGGTCGCGTGAGTCGCGGGCGGATCGGCGTGGTGATCCAGGAAGTCACCAAGGAGCTTGCCGATTCGTTTGGCCTGGATCGACCCCGCGGCGCGCTCGTCAATGGCGTCGAGAAGGGCGGGCCTGCCGAGAAGGCCGGCGTCGAGACCGGGGACATCATCCTCCGGTTCAACGGCAAGGCCGTTGACAGTTCGATGGATCTGCCGCGCATCGTCGCGGCCACGCGCCCCGGATCGCGTGCGGACGTCCAGGTCTGGCGCAAGGGATCGCCGCGCGAGCTGGCGGTGTCCGTCGGCGAGATTCCCGACGATCGCGTCGCCGGGGTGCCAACGCCCCGCGGGCAGGAAAAGCCCGTCGCCGCCGCTAACCGGCTGGGTCTGGTCGTCAGCGACCTGCCGCAGGAAAAGCGCCGCGAACTTTCCCTGAAAGGCGGCGTGTTGATCGACGAGGTGCGGGGGGAGCCGCGTGGCGACATACGGCCCGGCGACGTGATCCTTTCCCTGACGGCGAAGGGCGTGACGACCGACCTGACGGGCGCCGACCAGTTCAACAAGGTTCTTGCCAAGGTCGAGAAGACCACGACGCTCACGCTGCAGCTCCGGCGGGGCGAGATCAACCTCTTTGCGACCATCAAGGGCGAGCCGAGTGGCTGAACCCGGGCGGGCACCCACGCATTACCGCTGGAAGCACTGCCACCACTGCGGCGCCGCGGCCGCGGCGCTTGCGCCGCGCGCCACGGAATAACGCGCGTGCCTAACTGGCGGAAATCCGCTAGAATTCGGGCGCTTAGGTAGGCTCAAGGGGTGCCCGGCGGCACCCTTTTTTGCATCCTTTCCCCGTTTTTCACGGTCCTCCCGAGCCCCGGCGGCATCGCCTGATGCAGCACATTCGAAATTTTTCCATCATTGCCCACATTGACCACGGCAAGTCGACGCTGGCAGACCGTTTCATCCAGATCTGCGGCGGGCTCTCCGACCGTGAGATGTCCGAGCAGGTCCTCGACTCGATGGATCTCGAGCGTGAGCGCGGCATCACGATCAAGGCCCAGACGGCCGTGCTGCGCTACGTCGGGCGCGACGGTCAGACCTATATCCTGAACCTGATCGATACGCCCGGACACGTCGACTTCTCCTACGAAGTCTCGCGATCGCTCGCGGCCTGTGAAGGCGCTCTTCTGGTCGTGGATGCGAGCCAGGGCGTCGAGGCCCAGACCGTCGCCAATTGCTACGCGGCGATCGAGCAGGGGGTCGAGGTCGTGCCGGTGCTGAACAAGCTCGATCTGGCGTCGGCCAATCCGGAGCGCGCAATCCAGGAGATCGAGGACGTCATCGGCATCGCCGCCCAGGACGCGGTGCGCGTGAGTGCCAAGACCGGGGAAGGCGTGCAAGACGCGCTCGAGGCGGTCATCGCGCGCGTGCCGCCGCCCAGGGGCGATCCCGACGCGCCCCTCAAGGCATTGATCATCGATTCATGGTTCGACAACTACGTCGGCGTGATCATGCTGGTGCGCGTCGTGGATGGCGCGCTCAGGCCCAAGGATCGCCTGCTGCTCATGTCCTCGCAGGCGAGCTATCTGTGCGAGCAGGTCGGCGTGTTCACGCCGAAATCGCAGAGCCGGGAGCAGCTCTCCGCAGGCGAAGTGGGATTCGTGATCTCGGGCATCAGGGAACTCCAGGCAGCCCGGGTCGGCGACACCGTGACGCTTGTCGGGCGTCCCGCCACCGAGCCACTGCCCGACTTCAAGGAAATCAAGCCGCAGGTGTTCGCCGGCATCTACCCGATCGAATCGAACCAGTACGATGCCCTTCGGGAGGCATTGCAGAAGCTCAAGCTGAACGACGCTTCGCTGCACTATGAGCCCGAGGTGTCCCAGGCGCTCGGGTTCGGATTCCGGTGCGGTTTTCTCGGGCTGCTGCACATGGACATCGTTCAGGAACGACTCGAGCGCGAGTACGACATGGATATCATCACCACTGCCCCGACGGTGGTGTACGAAGTCGTGACCGGTGACGGCGCGCTCGAACGGATCGAAAACCCCGCCAAGATGCCCGACCCGTCCCGCATCGAGGAGATCCGCGAGCCGATCATCACGGCGACGGTCTTCGTGCCGCAGGAATACGTCGGCAACGTGATGACTCTGTGCACTCA
>JAABRB010000534.1 GCA_011391185.1 Betaproteobacteria bacterium | reverse complement strand
ATGCGCGCCGGTTGAAGCTCTCGAAGAAGAAGCCGCGCGCGTCGCCGAAGACCTTCGGCTCGATCACGAGCACATCGGGCAGCGCGGTCGGCGTGACCTGCATCAGAACACGCGGTCCTCGAGCACCCGGATCAGGTACTGGCCGTAGGCGTTGTTCTTGCCCATCGCCGCGCCGAGCCGCTTGAGGTCCTCCGCCGAGATGTAGCCGAGGCGATACGCGATTTCCTCGGGACAGGCGATCTTCAGGCCTTGCCGTCGCTCGATGGTCTCGATGAACGTCGCGGCCTCGAGCAGCGATTCGTGCGTGCCGGTGTCGAGCCAGGCATGGCCGCGACCCATGACGCTCACTTCGAGCTCGCCGCGCTCCAGGTAGCGCCGGTTGACATCCGTGATCTCGAGCTCGCCGCGCGCCGAGGGCTTGAGCGATTGCGCGATGCCGACGACCTGGTTGTCGTAGAAGTAGAGCCCGGTCACGGCGTAGCGCGACTTGGGCTGCTTCGGCTTTTCCTCGATGCTGATGGCGCGACCCTGGGTGTCGAACTCGACGACGCCATAGCGCTCGGGGTCCTGCACCGGGTAGGCGAACACCGTTGCGCCCTTCGTCTTCTTTGCGGCCTGCTGCAGGTCGCCGGCAAGTTCGTGGCCGTAGAAGAGATTGTCGCCGAGGACGAGGCAGGACGGTCCGCCGGCCAGGAACTGCTCCCCGATGAGGAAGGCCTGCGCGAGCCCCTCCGGTTTGGGCTGCACTGCGTAGGAGATCGAGAGCCCCCACTTGCTGCCGTCACCGAGGAGCTGCTCGAAGCGCGGGGTGTCGTGCGGGGTCGAGATGACGAGGATCTCGCGGATGCCGGCGAGCATCAGCACCGACAGCGGGTAGTACACCATCGGCTTGTCGTACACGGGCAGAAGCTGCTTGGATACGACCTGCGTCGCCGGATAGAGCCGGGTACCCGAGCCGCCCGCGAGGATGATGCCCTTCATGCGCTCACGGCACCATGTTGTAGTACGCCGTCCGATCTCCCGCCGCCGTGATCGCTCAAGTCAGGCCGCCGTCAAGACGGCCTTGCGGGCTGACTGGGGCAGCGTGACCGGAATGAAGTACTGCTTTGGATAAAGATAGTCTTCGCCAGACTCGTCGATCACGCGGAGCTGACCATGCCGCTCCGCAACCGGATCCGGCAGCGTGACGTAGATCTTTCGCTTTTCGAGCGAGGCGGGATAGCCCTCGTTCTTCACGCACACGACGAGCTGACGCGATACTGATTTTGGCATGAGCTTATTCTCACAAGAGACGTTTGATCTTGAATTCCTTCCTTCCGATCCCGGTGGCCTCGTACCAATGGATCTCGGCCATATGGATCGAGCCATCGGATAGTCGAACGCGGGCAATGCCTTTCCGTTTTCGCCAGCGACCCTTTCCGTATGCCTTTCGAAGCCGTGCGATCTCGCGAATGGCGGTGCCGACGGCGAATGTCTCGGCCTCCGCGATGCCGCCCAGGATCTCGAAGTGCATTCGCGCATCGTGTCAGGATCGTGAATGAGCGTCAACGCCGTAGCAAGGCACTGGCGGGCTCAAGCCACCTTGTAGTATGCGCGGTACCACTCGATGAATCGCCGCACGCCCTCGTTCACGGGCGTCGACGGCGCGAAGCCGGTCGCCTGGGCGAGATCGGCGGTGTCCGCGTTGGTCGCCGGCACGTCGCCGTCCTGGAGCGGCAGCAGCCGCTTTTCGGCTTTCCTGCCGAGCGCTTCCTCGATCGCCTCGATGAACGCCATCAGCTCGACCGGCTGGTGGTTGCCGATATTGTAGATGCGGTAGGGGGCCCAGCTACCCGCCGGGTCGGGCTGCGACGTATCGAACGCGACATTGGCCGTCGGCGGTCGCTCGGCGATGCGCACCACGCCTTCGACGATATCGTCGATGTACGTGAAGTCGCGCCGCATCCGGCCGTGGTTGAAGACGTCGATGGGCTTGCCCTCGAGGATCGCGCGCGTGAAGAGGAAGAGCGCCATGTCGGGCCGTCCCCAGGGCCCGTACACGGTGAAGAAGCGCAGCCCGGTGGTCGGCAATCCGTAGAGATGGCTGTAGGTATGCGCCATCAGCTCGTTCGCTTTCTTCGTCGCGCCGTAGAGGCTCACCGGATGGTCGACGGGCGCGTGCTCGGAGAAGGGCATGTGTGTGTTGCCGCCGTAGACGCTCGAGCTCGAGGCATACACGAGATGCGCGACGCCATGGTGCCGGCACCCTTCCAGGATGTTGAGAAAGCCCTGCACGTTGGTCGACACGTACGCGTGCGGATTCTTCAGCGAGTAGCGCACCCCCGCCTGCGCCGCGAGGTTGATGACCGTGCCGAAGCGCGTCCGGGCGAAGAGCTGCTCGACCGCCGGAAGGTCCGAGATGTCCATGTGGACGAACTCGAACTGCGGGTGTTTCAGCCGCGCGAGACGCGCTTCCTTGAGCGTGACGTCGTAGTAGTCGTTCAGATTGTCGATTCCGACGACGGGCGCGCCGCTCGCGAGGAGGCGCTGGGCCGTGTGCATGCCGATGAATCCTGCGACACCCGTTACGAGGATAGGCGCTCGAGTCATGGGAAAATGGCGGGGCCGTTCGCGTTTACGCAGGGAATTCGGGCAGCCAAGGATCGTTCTTGGTTAACTTCCGATGATCTCATCGAGCCCTTCCACGATTTGCGAGATCTCCTCCGGCGATGACCGGCCCAGTCTTGCTCCGATTCGCTCGACGGCAAGCGTGCGGATCTGGCTGATCTTGACCCATGAGCGCTTCCGCAGC
>JAABRB010000533.1 GCA_011391185.1 Betaproteobacteria bacterium | reverse complement strand
GAGGCGACCGCGAAACGCGTCGTGATCGCCGGCGCCGGCAACATCGGCTTCCGCCTCGCGCGCGCACTCGAAGAGCGGGTCCAGGTCAAGCTGATCGAGCGCAGCGTGGACCGGTCGCGCCGCGCGGCAGAAACGCTGCGCAATACGCTGGTGCTGACCGGCGATGCGGCGGACGAGGAACTCCTGCTCGAGGAAAACATTGACGACGCCGATGTGTTCATCGCCGTCACCAACGCCGAGGAAGCGAACATCCTGTCCGCGATGCTGGCAAAGAAACTCGGCGCGCGCCGGGTGATGGCGCTGATCAACAAGCCCTCGTATTCCGAGTTGATGGAAGGCGGCAAGATCGACATCGCGATCTCGCCGCAGACGATCACCATCGGCGCGCTGCTCGAGCACGTGCGCCGGGGCGACGTCGTCCGGGTGCACTCGCTGCGGCGCGGCGCCGCCGAGGCGATGGAAGCGATCGTCCACGCCGACACCCGCGAGTCCAGGATCGCGGGCCGGCGCATCGAGGAGATCGACCTGCCGGAGGGCACGACCATCGGCGCGATCGTGCGCGGCGAGCAGGTGCTGATGGCGCATCACGACACGGTCATCGAGGCCGAGGATCACGTGATCCTGTTCCTGACGGACCGCCGTCACGTGGAGGAAGTCGGCCGGCTGTTCCAGGCCGGGACCCGCGCATGAACCTCCCGATGGTGCAGCGCATCCTCGGGCTGATGCTGATCATGTTCAGCCTGACGATGCTGCCGCCCATCGGCGTCGCCCTTGGCTATGGCGACGGTCACTGGCACCCGTTCCTGTACGCGTTCCTCATCGTTGCCGCCGCTGGCGTCGTGCTGTGGCTGCCGGTGCGCCGCGTGCACCGGGACCTGCGGCTGCGCGATGGCTTCCTGGTCGTGGCGGTGTTCTGGATCTTCCTGGGACTCGCCGGCGCGACGCCGCTCTTGATCAGCGACGTGCCCGAACTATCTTTCACGGACGCCGTGTTCGAGGCGGTATCCGGATTCACGACCACCGGCGCGACAATCATCGTCGGGCTGGACGATTTGCCGAAGTCAGTCCTCTATTACCGGCAGCAAATCCAGTGGCTCGGCGGCATGGGAATCATCGTGCTGGCGGTCGCGCTGCTGCCGGTGCTCGGCATCGGCGGCATGTCGCTGTTCAAGGCCGAGACCCCGGGACCGATGAAAGACCAGAAGCTCACGCCGCGTATCACCCAAACCGCGAAAGCGCTGTGGTTCATCTACGCGGTGCTGACCCTGCTGTGCGTCGTCGGCTACAAGCTTGCCGGCATGGACCTGTTTGATGCCGTCGGCCACGCATTCTCGACGCTGTCGACTGGCGGGTTCTCGCCCTATGACGCAAGCCTCGGGCACTTCGACAGCGCGGCCGTCGACATCGTCGCGACGGTGTTCATGTTCCTCGGCGGCGCGAATTTCGCGCTGCATTTCGTCGCCCTCCACAAGCGCGACCCGAAGACCTACTGGCGCGATACCGAGTTCCAGGCCTACTTCTGGCTGGTCGCCGGGGTAGTCACCGGGACAACGCTGTATCTCTGGATCGCGGGCGAGTTCAGCACGCTCGCCACCTCGCTCCGCCACGCGAGCCTGCATGTCGTCTCAATGCAGACCAGCACCGGTTTCCTCACCACCGGATTCGCGCACTGGCCCGGCGCCCTGCCCGCCCTGCTCATGATGCTGACCATCGTCTGCGGGTGTGCGGGCTCGACCACCGGCGGCATGAAGGTCATCCGCTGGCTGATCGTGCTCCGGCAGGGCGTCACGGAACTGAAGCGCCTGGTGCATCCGAGCGCGGAGATCCCGGTCAAGCTGGCGGGACGCCCGGTGCCGCAGCGCGTCATCAACGCGGTAACCGGGTTCTTCGCGATCTACTTCATCCTGTTTGCCATCCTGACCCTGCTGCTGATGATGTTCGGCCTCGACCAGGTCTCCGCCTGGTCGGCCATCGCGACCAGCATCAATAACACCGGTCCCGCCCTCGGCGAAGTGGCCATGACCTTCCGCGAGATTCCCGACGCGGGGAAATGGGTCTGCACGATCGCCATGCTGATTGGGCGGCTCGAGATCTTCACGCTCGTGCTGCTGCTGACGCCCGCTTTCTGGCAGAAATGACGTGGCGCTGCGCGAGAACCTGCAACTGATGCTCGAACGCGGCCAGGACTCGCCGTTGCTGCGCTTTGCGCTCGGCCAGGAGTACCTGAAGGCCGGCGACCTGGTGGCCGCGATCGAACATCTGCGCCAGGCGGTGGACCAGAACCCGCGCTACTCGGCCGCCTGGAAGGCGCTCGGCGAGGCGCATGCGCGCGCGGGATCCGCCGAACGCGCGGCGGATGTCTACGAGCGCGGGATCGCCGCGGCCCAGGCCGCCGGCGACGTCCAGGCCGCGAAGGAAATGGGCGTGTTCCTCAGGCGCCTGCGCAAGAACACGAAAGCCGCGCCGTGAACCCGGCGGCGGAGCGGCTCGCGTCCCTGCTCGACGCGCTGGCCGAGCGCATCGGCCGCCTGGTGTCGTGGCTGACGCTCGGCATGGTGCTGGCCACCGTGACCGTGGTGCTCCTGCGCTACGCCGCGGGCATGGGTTTCATCTGGTTGCAGGAATCCATCAACTGGATGCATTCGCTGGTGTTCATGCTGGGCGCGGCGTACACGCTGAAAGCCGACGAGCATGTGCGCGTCGACGTCTTCTATCGCGGGATGAGCGACCGGTGGAAAGCCGTCATCAACCTGGCAGGCACGGTCCTGTTCCTGCTGCCGTTGTGCGCGTTCCTGCTG
>JAABRB010000532.1 GCA_011391185.1 Betaproteobacteria bacterium | reverse complement strand
AAAGACGGTCTCGTACGGCGGGGGCACCGCCAAAGGTCCCGGCGCAATCATCGCTGCATCGGGGCAGCTCGAGCGCTGGGACGGCCACAGCGATCCGGGCGCCGACGGCATCTATACCTGGCCCGCCATCGACTGCTCCGGCGCGCCCGAGGCGGTCATCGCGAGCATCGCGGCGACCGTCGCACAAATCCTCCGTCTCGGTAGGCTGCCGGTCGTGCTTGGCGGCGAGCACACCGTCACCTGGGGCGTCATTCGGGGCTATCTCGATGCCGGCACGCGCGACTTCGGCGTGGTCCAGATCGATGCGCACGCCGATCTTCGGGACCGCTACGAGGGCGACCCGCTGAGCCATGCCTCGGTCATGCGCCGGGTCGTCGAAGCCGGCATCCCGCTCTTTCAGCTCGGCAACCGCGCCTACTGTGAAGAGGAGCGCGACGCGCGAAAGACACACGGCGTGCATTTCCTCGACGCGGACGCGCTGGTTCCACGCGGCATCGATTCGATCGACCTCCCGGCGCACTTTCCGCCCGACGTATTTTTCACGGTCGACGTCGACGGCATCGACCCCTCGGTCTTGCCGGCGACCGGAACGCCGGTGCCGGGCGGACTGTCCTGGTATCAGACCCTCGGGCTCTTCGAGTCCGTGGCACGCCAGCGGCGCATCATCGGATTCGATGTGATGGAGTTCGCGCCGATCCCGGGGTTCCACGCCTTCGACTTCGCCGCCGCCCTGCTCACGTACAAGCTGATGGGTATCGTTCAACGGCACAGCCCCTAGCGACGCGACAAGAAAGTTATCCCCTCCTTTTCAAGGAGGGGTGCCCGCGAAGCGGGCGGGGTGGTTCAATTACGGCTCCGAATCACTGCGCGACTAGAATCGGTACCTCACGCAAGAAAAGAACGCGAATGAGCACGAACCCCAAGCAGGTCACCATGGTTGCCGCGAAGCCTCTCACCGCAGCTGAGGCGCTCGAGCGCACTCGGGCACTTGCCCCGCAGCTCGCCGCATGCGCGCAAGTCTGCGAGGACCTGCGGCGCTGCCCCGACGAGACGATCGTCGAACTGCACGCCAGCGGCCTGATGCGCCTGATGCAACCGAAGCGCTTCGGCGGCTCGGAACTCGGTGCCACCGCATTGATCGACGTTACCATCGAAATGGCGAAGACCTGTCCCTCCACGGCGTGGGTGTGGATGAATCTCGCGAGCCACGCGTGGAACATCGCGCAATTCGGGCTGCGCGCGCAGGAAGACGTATGGAACGCCGACCCGTGCGCGCTCGCCGTCACCGGCCTCGCGTTTCCCGCCGGCAAGGCGCGCCCGGTCGAGGGCGGCTACCTCGTCTCCGGCAAGTGGCCGTTCGGCAGCGGGGTCGACGCGGCGCAGTGGCTGCTTGCGGGCGCAATGACCGATCGCGGCAGTGCGCCGCCCGAGCGACGTTTCTTTCTCGTACCGCAGGCGCACTTCCGCAGCCTCGACAACTGGCACGCTTATGGGCTCGCCGGCACGGGCAGCCACGACGTCGAGGTGAACGAGGCGTTCGTGCCCGAGCACCGCTCGCTCGCCGCCGAGGTGTTCGCCACCGGCCTCGACGTGCCCGGCGCTAAGGCGCACGCCAACCCCATCTACCGCCTGCCACCCTTCGCGACCTTCGGGTTTTTTCTTGCGAGCGTGCCGCTCGGCGCCGCGCGCGGCGCGCTGGAGCAGTTCGTCGCCGCCACACGCAAGCGCGCCAGCACCTACACCGGCGCGCGGCTGGCGGAGCTCACGCCGCTGCAGATCCGCATCGGCGAGGCCTCGGCGTGCATCGATCTCGCCGAGACGCAGTTCCGCGCCGATCTTGCCGAACTCGTCGGTCTCGTGGAGGCGGGCGTCGCACCGTCCACCGACGCAAAGCTGCGCTGGAAGCGCAATATCGCGTTCGAGGTACAGCTCGCCACGCGCGCGGTCGACACCCTGATGGCCGCGAGCGGCGCAGGCGGGCTCTACATTGCGCTCCCGCTGCAGCGACTGTTTCGCGACGTGCGCGCCTCCGCCTCGCACATCGCACTCACCTGGGACGTCCAGGCGGCGGCATACGGCCAGCACGCGCTCGGTGTGCCGCTGCAGGCAGGGCTGCTGCTGTGAGCGATTCGCCGCCCAGGCTCGGCGCAGACTACGCCATCCTCGATCGGCGCTTCCGCACGCTGATGCAGCCGAACGCCTGGCTCGAGCGCCTGTACACCGGCTGCCGCTGGGCCGAAGGGCCGGTCTGGTTCGCCGACAGCCAGACGCTCGTCTGGAGCGACATTCCGAACGATCGCCTGCTGCAGTGGGCCGAAGGCCTCGGTGCACGCGTATTCCGCCAGCCGGCGAACTTCGCGAACGGCAACACGCGAGATCACGAAGGGCGGTTGATCACGTGCGAGCACGGAACCCGGCGCCTCACGCGCACCGAGCTCGATGGATCGATCCTGGCGCTCGCCGAGCGCTGGCAGGGAAAGCGCCTCAACTCGCCGAACGACGTGACGGTGAAATCCGACGGAACACTCTGGTTCACCGACCCGCCCTACGGGATCATGAACGACTTCGAGGGCCACCCGGGCGAGAGCGAGATCGGCGCGGCGTATGTATATCGCCTCGATCCGACGAGCGGCGCGCTCGATGTGATGGCCGACGACTTCGTGCGGCCGAACGGCATCTGCTTCGCGCCCGACGAGCGCACCCTGTACGTGTCCGACACGAGCATCTCGCACGACCCGGAGGGCAACCGCCACATCCGCGCGTTCGACGTGGTGGAGGGACACAGGCTCGCCCGCGGGCGAGTCT
>JAABRB010000531.1 GCA_011391185.1 Betaproteobacteria bacterium | reverse complement strand
ACGTGCGTCACTCCCTGCAGAGCATCATCGAGCACGACGGCGAGGTGATAGCTCGCCGGTGTTTCCTTGCGCCCGAGGATCACGTCGCCCCAGCGCTCCGGCGTCGCTGCGACCTCGCGCGTTTCCCCTTCGCCGGTCTCGGTCCACGAAATCGGTTTGCCTACGCGAGCAAGCGCCTTCGCAAGGTCGAGCCGCAGCGCGAAAGGCTCGTTGGCCCGCCGCCGCACTCGTTCGCCGGAAGATAGTTCTTGCGCGGTGCCTGGATAGAACGGGGCGCCATCCGGATCGTGCGGCCACGGTGCCCGTTCCGCGACGAGGCGCGCGATCTCCGCGCGGCTCTCGAACGCGGGATAGACCAGCCCGTCGCGCTCGAGCCGCGCCAGCACCGTGGCATATTCGACGAAATGCTCCGATTGGCGCCGCACCGGCTCCACCCACTCGATGCCGAGCCAGCGCAGGTCCTCGTAGATTGCGGCCTCGAATTCGGGCCGGCAGCGGGTCGGGTCGATGTCCTCGATGCGCAACAGATGCCGCCCGCCCGCCGCGCGCGCCTGCTCGTAGTTGGTGAGCGCCGACAGCGCATGGCCGAGATGCAAATACCCGTTCGGACTCGGCGCGAAGCGGAAGACGGGGCGGGTCGAAGCGGGTTGCATAAGCCCTTTCTAGATGGTTCTTCCCGCCCATGTCCTCCCGGATCATGTCCTCCCGCATCGAAACCGAAGCTGACATAGAGGCCGGTCTCTCGGCGCTCCTTAAGCTCGACCCGCGCTTCGCGGAGATATTCGCGCTTGCCGGCCCGCTGCCCTTGCGGCGGCGTGAGCCGGGCTTTGCCGGCCTCGCCACCATCGTCTGCTCGCAGCAGCTTTCGGTCGCGAGCGCGGCGGCGATCTGGGGCCGTCTCGCCGCCGCATTCGATCCGTTCGAGCCGGAGGCGATCCTTTCTGCGCACGCTAACAAGCTCAAGCGTTGCGGACTCTCCCGGCCGAAGGTCGCGCACTTCAGAAGCATCGCGCGCGCGGTGACGGACGGCAGTCTCGACCTTTCCGTGCTTGCCGAACTTCCCGCCGACGAGGCGCACCGCGCGCTCGTCACGGTCAAAGGCATCGGCCCCTGGACCGCAGACATTTATCTGATGTTCTGCATCGGCCATGCCGATGCTTTTGCTTCAGGCGATCTCGCGCTCCAGGAGGCCGCGCGCATCGCTTTCAGGAAGCGCAAGCGCCCGACTGCAAAACAACTCGAAAAAATTGCCGAGACCTGGCGGCCCTGGCGCGCCGTGGCGGCGCGGCTGCTGTGGTCTTACTATCGCGCGGTCAAGCAACGAGACCCCGTTCCCGTTCAATCGGCGAGATGAGTGAACCAATGGCGCCAACGCTCGACGGCCCGCGCATCGAGCCGCGTTCGGGGAATGCCAGGAAGCTCGTGGTCTTCCTCCACGGCTACGGCGCCGACGGCAACGATCTGATTGCGCTCAGCCAAGAGTGGCAGCCGCTCCTGCCCGATGCGGCCTTCGTCTCGCCGAACGCGCCCGAGCTTTGCGCCGGCGCGCCCACGGGCCGGCAATGGTTCGATCTCACTTCCCGCGATCTGGGCGAGCGCTGGCGCGGCGTGAACAAGGCCGCACCTTTGCTCGATGCGTTTCTCGACGCCGAGCTCGCGCGCCGCTCGCTGCCGGGGAGTGCGCTGGCGCTCGTCGGCTTCAGTCAGGGCACCATGATGGCGCTGCATGTGGGGCTCCGGCGCGCGCTCTCGCCCGCCGCGATCGTCGGATATTCCGGACTCTACGTGACGCCCGAAGGCAAGGACGGCCCCGCGCGCGCCCAGACCGAGCTACGCGCGCATCCGCCGGTGCTGCTCGTTCACGGCGACCGCGACGACCTGATCCCACCGCAGGCCTTGTTCATCTCGGCCAACGCGCTTGCGGCCGCGGAAGTCCCGGTCGAATGGCATCTTTCGCAGGGCCTGGGCCACGGCATCGACGGCGAGGGCCTGCGCCACGGCGGGCATTTCCTCGCTCGCGCCCTCCGTGTGCCGCACTGAGACAAGTCGGCGCGCTTCACAAGACTGACGCCGACTCGCTATAGTGCGAGTAACGAAACACCCGGACCCAACCCGGGTTCAAGCACAGGGAGTTGTCGTTGACGGTTGCGGTTTCGCCGGGAGCTTGGCCAGCGCTCGTGCTGAATGCGGACTACAGGCCGCTCAGCTACTACCCGCTCTCGGTGTGGGCGTGGCAGGACTCGATCAAGGCGGTGTTCCTCGATCGCGTGGTTCCGGTCGCCCATTACGATCGCGCGGTGCGCAGCCCGAGCATCGAGATCCAGCTGCCGAGCGTGGTGTCGCTCAAGACCTTCATCCGCCCGGCGCGCAATCCGGCGTTCACCCGGTTCAACGTGTTTCTGCGCGACCGCTTTGCTTGCCAGTATTGCGGCTCACGCGACGACCTGACCTTCGATCACCTGGTGCCGCGCTCGCGCGGCGGCCACACCACATGGGAGAACGTGGTCACCGCCTGTTCGGGCTGCAATTTGCAGAAGGGCGGCCTCTCCACGCGCGAATCCGGCATGTGGCCCTCGCACAAGCCCTACCAGCCCTCGGTCACCGACTTGCACCGGAACGGCCGGCTGTTTCCGCCGAACTACCTGCACCAGAGCTGGCTCGACTATCTCTACTGGGATACCGAACTCGAACCGTAGGCCGTCCGCGCGGCGATCCAGGCCAGCACGCCCGCGATCAGCGCGTTGTAGCCCGCCAGCGAAATCCCGAGCAGGCGCCATGCCGCTTCGTCGCAGGAGACGAAGCGTGGC
>JAABRB010000530.1 GCA_011391185.1 Betaproteobacteria bacterium | reverse complement strand
GCTTCGGCATCAACCTGCCGCGCTACGCGAGCGACGCCTACGACATAGCGCTGGTGACGGCCGCGTCCGGATCCGGCGCCGATCGCGCGGCGCAACTGGCAGCTGCGGAACGCCGGCTGCTCGACGATGTCCCGTTGATCCCGCTCTACTTTTACGTCTCCAAGCACCTGGTCGCGCCGCGCGTTGGCGGTTGGTACGACAACGTCATGAACGTCGTCTACAGCAAGGACCTGTCGCTGCACTAGCGCGTCGCGTTGCTCACCGGCCGGCCGGCCCGCAGCTCGCAGTACCGCGCGGCTGTCCGAAACGCTGTCCGCCCCCGTGTCCGCGGACACCTCCGCGGCGTCGCTTCGCGCGCTCCGGCGACCGGCCCAGACTTCGAAATCAATGGGTTACGGAAGCCGGCGCCAGTTGGCACGGCGGTTGCAATGAATACCCCGTGAGTAAGCCAAGGTCATGAAGATCACAAACCTGAGACCGCTGATGTCGGGAGGCCTGCGCAGCGATGCGCCCGCCGGCGATGCGTCGATCCGCGGCACTGAATCCCAGGACGTCTCTGTCGAACCCGTCGCGGATCGCCGCCGACAGATGATCCGGATCGGAATCGGCGCGGGCGCCGCGCTGGTCGTGCTCGTGTTCGCCTTGCTGATCCGCGGCTGGCTTTCCACCGAACACGTCGTTTCGCGCGAACGGCTGCGCATCGTCACCGTCACCGAGGGCCCCTTCGTGCGCGACGTGTCGGCACAGGGCACGGTGGTCGCGGCGGTGAGCCCGACGCTCTTTGCCGTCGCGCCCGGCAACATCAGCTACCAGGTGCGCGCGGGCGATACCGTCAAGACCGGCCAGGTGCTGGCGACGCTCGCGAGCCCGACGCTGGAGAACGAGTACCAGCGCGAACTTGCGACCTTCGAGAGTCTCAACACTGCGCTGCAGCGCCAGGGCATCGAGATCCGCCGCCAGAACCTGCGCGGCCAGGAGCAGGCGGACCTCGCGAGCGTGCAGATCCGCGCCGCGGAACGCGAACTGCAGCGCGCGCAGGCGGCCTGGGACAGCGGCGCGATCGCCGAGCGCGACCTGCGCCGCTCGCAGGACGAGCGCGAATCCGCGCGCCTCGCCTATGAGCACGCGAAGCAGACTGCGGATCTCGAACGCGAAAGCCTCGATCTCGACTTGCGCAGCCGCCGCCTCGAGCGCGATCGCCAGGGCTTCGTGGTCGCCAACCTCAAGCGCCGCGTGGACGAACTCTCGGTGCGCTCGCCGGTGGACGGCATGGTCGCAAACCTCGCCGCGGCGGAGAAGGCGAACGTCGCCGAGAACGCGCCGCTCCTCACGGTCGTCGACCTCTCGGCCTTCGAGGTCGAGTTCCAGGTGGCCGACGTCTATGCCCGCGACATCAAGGCCGGCATGGATGCCGAGATTTCGCTGGACGGCTCGCAACACGCGGGCGTTGTCACCGCGATCTCGCCGGAAGTGCGTTCGGGCCAGGTGACCGGCCGCGTGAAATTCGCCGGTACTCAGCCGCCGGGGCTGCGCCAGAGCCAGCGCGGTTCCGTGCGCATCGTCATCGAGCAGCGCGCGGTGGCCACCCAGTTCGAGCGCAGCGCCGACATCGTCCCGGCCACGCGGGCGGTCTATGTCGTGGACGGCGACCGCGCGGTGCGCCGGGACGTGCAGCTCGGCGCCGCGTCGGTCGGCGAGATCGAAGTGCTGAAAGGCCTGGAGCCCGGCGAACAGGTGGTCGTCGCCGGTTTCGGCAACCTCGGCGAAGTGCCCGAATTCACGATTGGCGGATGAACTGGAGTCCCAAATGCTAGAAATGACCGGCGTCAGCAAGATTTACCGCACCGACCTGATCGAGACCCACGCGCTGCGCGATTTCTCGCTGAAGGTCGGCGACGGCGAGTTCGTGGCAGTGACCGGGCCCTCCGGCTCCGGCAAGACCACCTTCATGAACGTCGCGGGGCTGCTCGAGGTGTTCGACACCGGCACCTACAAGCTCGACGGCGAGGACGTCAGCCGCCTCTCGGACGAGGCCCGCTCGCGGCTTCGCAACGAGAAGATCGGCTTCATCTTCCAGAGCTTCAACCTGATCCCGGACCTCGACATCTTCGACAACGTGGACGTGCCGTTGCGCTACCGCCGCCTGTCGCGCAAGGACCGTGAGCAGCGAATCAAGAGCGCCCTCGACGTCGTCGGGCTTTCGTCACGCATGCACCACATGCCCTCGCAGCTCTCAGGCGGCCAGCAGCAGCGCGCCGCGATCGCCCGCGCCCTGGCCGGCGATCCGCGCTTCCTGCTCGCCGACGAGCCGACCGGCAACGTGGACTCGCTGATGGCGCGCCAGGTCATGGACCTGCTCGAGCAGATCAACGAGATGGGCACGACCATCATCATGGTCACGCACGATCCCGAGCTCGCGCGCCGCGCGCACCGCAACGTCCACATCGTGGACGGCCAGATCTCGGACCTCCGTCCCTACGAGCCGCGCGACCAGGAGCCGCTGACCGGCCTCGGCGTCGCGCCGGTTGCCGCCACGATGTCGCCGGCCTGAAGCGCGGAGAAGACACATGCTCGGCTATTACTTCCAGCTCGCGCTCAGAAACCTGCGCCGCAACCCCGGGCTCACCGCGCTCATGATCGGCGCAGTAGCGCTCGGCATCGCGGTGTGCGTCATGACGCTGACGATGTACCGCGCGATGTCGGGCAACCCGATCTGGTGGAAGAACGACGTGCTTTACGCCGTCACGATGGATTTCTGGGACCCGGCCCAGGCCTACTTCGACGACAAGCAGGACCTCCCCCCCGAGCAG
>JAABRB010000529.1 GCA_011391185.1 Betaproteobacteria bacterium | reverse complement strand
TGGGATTGGCGCCGGCAGTGGATCAGCCGGCTCGCGGTCTATATCGCGCAATTGCTGTTCAAGGTCGGTTTGCAGGACCCGATGAGCGGCTTTTTCCTCATTCGGCGCGAAGCGTTCGACGGCGCGGTGCGCCAGCTCTCGCAACAGGGCTTCAAGATCCTGTTCGATATCATGGCATCGTCGCCGCGGCCGCTGAAATTCATCGAGTTGCCCTACCAGTTCGGCACGCGCCAGCACGGCTCAAGCAAGCTCGATGGAATGGCGGCATGGCAATTCGGCCTGCTCATTTTGGATAAGCTGATCGGCCGTTATGTGCCGGTGCGCTTCGTCCTATTTGTGCTGGTGGGCGGCACCGGCGTCTTCGTGCATCTCGCGGCGTTGTACTTGTTGCTTGCAACGAATGCGTCCTTCGCGCTGGCGCAGGTTGGTGCGGTGTTCGTCGCGATGACCTCGAATTTCATCCTGAACAACTTGATTACCTACCGCGACCAGCGCCTGCGTGGCTTCGCATTCGTGCGCGGTCTGGCGACCTTCTACCTGGTATGCTCGATGGGTGCGGTGGCCAATGTCGGTGTGGCCAGTCTCATTTATCTCGAGCACCCGGTCTGGTGGCTGGCGGGCTTGGCCGGCGCGCTCATCGGCGCGGTGTGGAACTACGCCGCCTCTCGTCTGCTGACCTGGAATCGCATGGACTGATCCCGCCCGGAACGATCTCGACCGTCGCTTTCTCATCTATAATGTCCGAAATAATCTTTTAGGGAGTCCCATCATGCCTACCGAGCCGCGCTTCCTCAATCCGGCTACGCTCTCCAAGCCGCCGGGCTATTCTCATGTGGTCGAGATCACCGGCCCCGGCCGCATCATCTATCTCGCCGGTCAGCTCGGCTTCGACGTCGAAGGAAAAGTGGTCGGCGCGCCGGGCGATTTTCGCGCCCAGGCCGAGCAGACCTTCGAGAACATCAAAGCCGCGCTCGCCGCCGTCGGCGCCGGGGTCGAGCATATCGTCAAGATCAACACCTACATGGTCGATATCGAGAAGCACGTGCTGATTTTCCGCGATGTGCGCAACCGCCACATGAACATGGCGGCGCCCCCGGCCAGCACCGCCATCGGCGTGCCCGCGCTCGCCCGCGCCGGCGCACTGATCGAGGTCGAGGCGATCGCAATGCTGCCAGCCTAAGGCAGCAGCATGGCCGAACGCACGGGTCCGCTGAAGGGCGTCAAGGTCATCGAGCTCGCCCACGTGATGGCGGGACCGACCTGCGGCCTCATGTTGGCCGATCTCGGCGCCGATGTGATCAAGGTCGAGAAGATTCCGGGCGGCGACGATACGCGAAGCTTTCTGCCGCCCGCGGTCGGCGACGAGTCGGCCGCGTTCCTGATGATGAACCGGAACAAGCGCGGCGTCGCCGTCGATCTCAAGAGCGAGGACGGCAAGCGCGTGCTGCATCGCCTGTTAGAGAACGCCGACGTGCTGACCGAGAGCTACCGTCGCGGTGCGATGGAGCGCATGGGCCTCGGCTACGAGGCGCTCAAGCACGACTATCCGCGGCTGGTCTATTGCTCGGTCTCCGGCTTCGGCCGCACCGGGCCCTATGCCGACCGCGCCGGCTTCGACCTCGTGGCGCAGGGCATGAGCGGGCTCATGAGCATCACGGGCGAGGGGCCGGGCCGGCCGCCGGTCAAGGTCGGCGCGCCCGTTTCCGACATCACCGCCGGCATCCTTGCGGCCATGGGCGTGGTCGCGGCGCTGCACGCGCGCGAGAAGACGGGCGCGGGCCAGTTGGTCGATACTTCGCTGTTCGAGGCCGGCATCACGCTCACCTATTGGCAATCGGCCATCGCGCTCGCCACCGGCAAAGCGCCGGGGCCCATGGGCTCGGCGCATCCGCTGAACGCGCCCTATCAAGCATTTGAAACGAAGGACGGCTGGATCACGGTCGGCGCCGCCAACCAGACCAACTGGCTGCGCCTCGTCGAGTTGCTCGGGCGGCAGGATCTCGCCGCCGACCCGCGCTTCAAAACCAACGCCGATCGCATCCAGCACCAAGCGGTGCTCGCCGAGGCGCTTGCGCCGGATTTCAAGAAGCGCGCGAGCGCGGAGTGGCTCGAACTCTTCGAGCGGGCGAAGCTCCCGGCCGGGCCCGTGCTTGATGTGTTGCAGATGCAGGAGAACGAGCAGACGCTGGCGCGCGAAATGGTGGTCGAAACGCGCCACAGCAAGCTCGGCACGGTGAAGACCATCGGCCTGCCGATTAAATTTTCGGCGACCCCCGGCGGCGTGCAGCGTGGCGCGCCGCTCTACGGCGAGCACACGCGTGAAGTCTTACGCGAGCACGGCTTCTCTGACGCCGAGATCGACCGCATGGCGCGCGCAGGCGCAATCGCAGTCGCCGACATCGGCGCAGTCGGCTGAGAGGTGAACATGAACGGGAAACCCAAACTCGGCTTCGTTGGCATCGGCCTTATGGGCGAGGCCATGGTGCGGCGGCTTTTGGAACGTGGCTATCCAGTCACCGTGTGGAACCGCGAGCCCGCGCGGCTCGATACCGTGGTCCCGCACGGTGCGGTGCCGGCCGGATCGCCGGCGGAGGTGACGGCCGCGAGCGATTTTGTACTCATGTGTGTGCTCAATACCGATGCCGTCGAAGCCTGCGTGTTTGGAAAAAATGGCATCGCCTCCAAGGCGCACGGCAAACAGATTCTGATCGATCTCTCCACCGCCGATCCGGCCAAAACGCGCGACATGGCTGCGCGCCTGAAGCGCGAGACCGGCATGCACTGGGTCGACGCGCCGCTCTCCGGCGGGCCCAATGCCG
>JAABRB010000055.1 GCA_011391185.1 Betaproteobacteria bacterium | reverse complement strand
GAGATCGTCTGGCTCCTGGCCGAGAAGCTCAAGCAAAGGGGCTTTCCGAATCTTCACGACTACTACTCGAAGGCGTTCAAGGATCCGGAGACCGGAAAGCTTCCCACCAGCGCGCTCGAATTCGCCGAGATCGCGGCGAAGATATCGAGTGCACCGATGTGGATGCCAAAGCAGCCCATCAAGGGTACCCAGATCGCGGGCTGGGCCGATTTCCGCAAGAAGGGCATTTACGTCACGCCCCAGTACACGTTCAAGAAGGGCTGGGGTGGCCACTTCGCGACGGTAACCAAGCGCTTCGAGTTCTACAGCGAGACGATGAAGAAGGGCCTGGCCGAGCATGCCGCGAAGCACAAGGCGACGGTCGACGAGATCCTCACCGTCACCGGGTACGTGGCGCGGGGCGAGCTGGCCTTCGTTCCGCACTACGAGCCGCCCAAGCGCCACGGCAGCGTCGCCGAGTATCCGTATGACTTCGTGGACTACAAGTCGCGCCTCAACCGCGAGGGTCGCTCCGCCAATCTGCCCTGGTACCACGAGTTCAAGAAAGTGGATCCGGGCGACGTCTCCTGGGACGACGTGCTCAAGATCAACCCGGTGGACGCCGCGAAGCTCGGTGTGAAGACCGGTGACCGGGTGCGGGTGTCCTCGCCCGCCGGGACGATCACGACCAAGGTGCGGCTGTGGGAAGGCATCCGGCCCGGTGCCGTGACCAAGGCGTACGGCCAGGGACACTGGGCGTACGGCCGCGTTGCCGCCAAGGACTATGCAAGAGCGGTGCCGAGCGGCGCCAACAACAACGAGATCCTGGTGGACGACTACGACCGCCTGAGTGGCTCGACGGCCCGCAACGGCGGGTTTACGGGCGTCCGGATCGAGAAGGCCTGAGCCTCGCACCGCCGATTGGAGGAGCGCACAAATGTCACGACTCGGAATGGTCATCGATCTGCAGAAATGCGTCGGCTGCGGCGCCTGCGCATTCGCGTGCAAGGCCGAGAACAACACCCGGAACCGCGCCAACGGCCAGAGCTACAACTGGGCCGACTTCCTGACTCGTACCGAGGGCACGTTCCCCGATACGAAGTTTGTCGTGATGCCGGTGCTGTGCAACCACTGCACGAATGCGCCCTGCGTCGCGGCATGTCCCGTCACGCCCAAGGCGATGTACAAGACGCCCGAAGGCATCACCATGCACGACGAGAGCCGGTGCATCGGCTGTCGCGCATGCCAGGCCGCTTGCCCGTACAGCGCGTTGGAGCTTGCGGAAAACAGCCTCGACGGCGAGGCGTACAGCGTGATCAGCTTCAACTTCCCCGACCGCGACACGCAGCCGTTCTGGAGCGACAAGACCGAGATGATTCCGGGCGTCACGGGCTCGGCGGCGGAAGTCGCCAGGCGCGCGGGCGCGAAGACGCCGACGCTGAACGCGTACGCGTCGCAGAACGTCCCGCCGGTCCGCCGGTCGGGCGTGGTCGAGAAGTGCACGTTCTGCCAGCAGCGCGTGAGCAACGGATTGCAGCCCGCCTGCGTCGAGGTCTGCCCGTCCCAGGCGCGGATCTTCGGCGATCAGGACGATCCCGACTCCGCGATCGCCAAGCGCCTCAAGACGGAGAATTCGTTCCGTCTCAAGGAAGAGGCGGGGACCAGGCCGAACGTGCACTACGTCGGCAAGTACAGCGCCCGCGGTTGAGAATCGGGTGACAGGCGTCGGGGCGGTCGCCGGGAGGGGTCCCGCCGTGCCCGAATCGGGCGCGGAAATGCCCCGGTACGACCCGGACAAGGGTCTCGCGCGCGAGACCCTTTGCCGACTGCTGGCGGCCTGCCATTACCAGCCGGCGCCCGAATTCGCCGAGGAAAACGTCTTCGATGCGCTGGCCGAAGCCGCCGCGCGCGTCGATCCCGCACTGGCCGAGCAGGCTCGCGCGCTCGGCAGCGCGTTTGCCGATGCCGAGCTCGAGGCGCTGCTGGTCGATTACACCCGGCTTTTTCTCGGACCTGCGCAGGTTCTAGCGAAGCCCTACGAATCGGTGTGGCGGGACGCCCAGGAAACAGTGATGGGGCACTCGACGCTCGCCGTGCTCGACATGTACCGGGAAGGGGGATTCGACATCGACGACGGATTTCGCGAGCTGCCCGACCACATCGCGGCCGAGCTCGAGTTTCTCTATCTGCTCGTCTTTCGGCAGAATCGCGCGCATCACTCAGGTGACTTCGATGGGCTGGGGGCGGCCGAAGAGCTCGAGCGCCGCTTTCTCGATGAGCATTTGGGCCGCTGGATCGGACCTTTCACGCGCGCCGTCGGTGCAGGCGCCGAAACCGACTTCTACCGACATCTGGCGGAACTCACCGGGCGGTTCGTGACGATCGAAGCGACATCCGGTACTGCGCTATGAGACCCTGGCGGACCGCAGTCACGATGCCGTTGCCCAACGGCGCCGTGCGGATCGATGCGACCGGATGCGTGCGCAGCCGTCTTGACCGCTCCCAGTGCCGGGCTTGCGCCGACGCGTGTCCTGAGGACGCCATTACCCTCGAACCGTTTCCGGCGCTCGTCGCCGCAAACTGCACTTCATGCCGGCGCTGCGAGGCGGCGTGTCCGGTGGGCGCGATCGAGGGCGACGCGCGCGACCTGATCGCCCTGGCGGGGGAGCTGCGCAAGGTCCCGCACCCTGTCCTCGGGTGTAGCGCGCCGCAGGTGGACGCGCACGTTCGCACCGGCTGCCTTGGATTTCTCGAACGGGAGGCGCTGCTGGCCCTTGCTCTGGAACTGCCGGGGGGCGTCACGCTCAACCTGACGCGCTGCGCGGACTGCGCGAACGGCGCGGCCGTAGCCGGGATCACGGATCTGGCCGAGGCGCTGCGGGCGTTGCCGGGCAACATCGGCGCCGGGAGACTGCGAATCGCGACGATGCCCGCGACGCTCGGGTTCCGCGAGCATCCGGTTTCGCGGCGCGAGTTCTTCGTTCGTGCGGCCAGGAGCTGTGCCGCGGCGGCAACGTCAGGTGCCCCGCCCAAAACGGGACCTCACATCGCGCCGGAGGGCCAGCGCAAGCGCCTGCCCGCGCGTCGCCGTCTGCTGCTCAGGAACCTGCAGCCCTTGCCCGCGCCGATGCGCAAGCCGGTGGAGGACGCGCTGTTTCCGGTGCTCGAGTTCGGGTCCGCCTGCAACAACTGCATGGCGTGCGCCGGCATGTGCCCCACCGGTGCGATTGCAACCCGTCGCGCCGATCCGCCGCGCCCGGAATTCGTCGCCCGGCGGTGCACGCACTGCGGAGTCTGTGAAGAGTTCTGCGCGGTTCGGGCGATCACCCTGACGCCGGCCCCGGCCGCGAGTCCCGGCTCGAAGCCCGCGACGCTTCTCTCGAAGGTGGTCAGCTGACGCGCTGGCGGCGCGGTCCGTTGCTGCGTTATCCGACCCGGGCGCGCGCGCGCTCCGACCCTGCAAGCATCGCCGCCACGATGCGGCGCGCGCCCCGAAAACCGGCCCCGGTGAGCGAACCGAAAAAGACATCGTTCACTGCCTGCACCTCCGGCATCACCCGGTCGAGGAGTCGCTCGCCCGCCAGGGAGAGGTGGAGGAGGGCGCTGCGCCCGTCCTGCGGATTCGGGCGCTTCACCAGCAGCCGCCGGCGCACGAGGATCCCGGCTTCCGTCGTCACGAAGGCGCGGCTCACCCGCAGGTAGTCGGCGACCGCGCTCAGCCGCACGCCGGATGCTGCGGGATGCGCGCGCTCGAGCTGCGCGATCGCCATCAGCATCGTGTACTGCGGGCCCGTCACTCCGCCGACGCGCGCAAAGTGATCGCGCATGGCGCGCATGCGCTCGGCGACGGTGAGGAGATCGGAAACGAAATGCCGGAACGCGGCATCGCTGCCCGCGCGCAGCAGCGCGGAGCGCGACGTGCTGAGCTGTGGCCGGTAGCCGTCGGAGCTGCCCACCCGCCGTGCGGTGCGTGCCGGCGGCAACCCGGGCGACGGTGCGATCGCTTCGCGAACGCGCTCCGTACCCGTTGCGCGCGACGCGCGGGGCGTGCGCTCAGGCATCGACCCAGCCCGAGTCCTGCAGGAGATGGGACTCGATCGGGATGTGCAGACTGTCGTGCACGGTGTTGTAGAACTTCCAGAAGCCCACGACGCACGCGAGCTCGACGATCTGCGGTGGCGTCAGGTGCTGCTTCAGCCGCGCGAGGATCTCGTCGGGAACGTTCGGCGCATCGGTGGAGGCGGCGACGACGTAGTCGATGCAGATGCGCTCGAACTCGTTCTTCGCCTGGTACTCGCCCGAAAGGAGCACCTGGAGATCGTCGTCCGTGAGCCCCCAGCCCTCGGGGCCCGAGTCGTTCGAGCGCTTCAGCATCGAGCAGCTGTGCGCGGTGCAGTACGCGCAGCCGTTCGTCTTGCAGGCGATAGCGGCGAGCTTGCGCTTGAAGAGCTGGTCGATGGTCGAGCTCGGGTCGCGCATGATGTTGCTGTTCAGCCGGAAGAGCGTCTCGGCAATCTCGGGCCGGTAGGCGTAGAGCTTGAGGGCATTGGGCAGGAAGCCCATGCGTTTCACGTAGGGCTCCACGACGGCGCGCAGTCTCTCGACGACCTGGTCGTCAGGGACGTACGGGATGAACGGTTCGGCTTCGACGGTGACGCGAGGGGTGGGTGCGTTCATGGTTCTTCCTTTAAAGATAGTCGGCAAGATGGACCTTGCCCCAGTGCTTGGGCCAGCTTCGATCGAAATCACTCGGGTCGTGGCGCGCCTTGATGGTCGCGTCGATGCCCATCTTCCCGACGGTGCGCCAGAACGGGTCGGACTCGAGCGGTTTCCCGCTCGGGTCGTAGGGCGAGCCGCGGGTGTGCGGGACGATGATGATGTCGCGCGCCGGATCGCAGCGCGTCGCGATGGCGTGATAGACCTCGGACGCCTTGTCGAGATCGGTATCGGGACTGACCGCGACCACCAACTTCGTGTTCAGCCACGGCGAGCCCATCGTGAGCATCAGGGCGTCGTTCACGAAGCCGTCGCGCGGATAGTCAAACTGCAGGATGACCGAAGCCGCCGCGCCCCAGGTGGGGAAGCGCACGTCCTTCACTTTCAGCCCCATCTCGGTGAGCCGGTTGTAGAGAATCGCCTCGTGACAAAGCCGCGGCAGGGGCTGATGGTCGGTCTCCGGGCAGGTCTGATGGTTGCGGTAGATCGGCCGGTCGCCCCGCATGGTGATCCCGGTGATGGTGATCCCGGGGAGCTTCGCGCTTCTCGGCAGGTAGTAGCCGCTCGGCGATACCGAGACGCCCACATCGGCGAGCCCCTCCAGGTTCACCTCGCCCTCGACGACGATCTCGGCGTGCGCGGGAACGTCGAGGTCGATCGTCTCGGCCGGGACCATCTCGACGTCCCGGTCCATGATCGTGCCGACCATCTCCATCTCGCCCCACTGGTCCATGTGCAGGCCCGAATAGTTCGCCATGATCTCGTAGGCCGGGTGCAGGCCGAACACGAAGGCCATCGGCATCTTCTTCCTGCCGAGGTCGCGGTACTTGCGCATGATGATGTGCGTGTGCGGCGTGGCGAAGCTCGGCAGGCCCTCGCGCGGGCCGGCGACGATGGTCCCGGCATGCGACGAGTTGTAGAAGCCGGTCTCCGGATCCTTCACGATGTTCATCGCCGTCACGTACGGCCGTGTCTCGTGCTCGGAATGGATCGGCACCGGGAGCCGGGTCCAGTCGGCATCTTTCCCGAGGCGCTTCACCTCCTTGACGGGGCCATCCTTCACGTGGACGAATCCGCGCGGTGGTTTGCGCAGCCGGAAAGCGAGCGTCTGCAGGTAGGCCTCGCGCGACACGCCGAGCGCGCGCGCCTGCAGGTCGCGGTGCTTGACCAGGATGTCGCACAGCCGGAAGCCCGGATGCTCGACGATGTTCTCGAAGAGGATCGGCTGCTCGCTCTGCGCGGAGAGCGCGCCGATGTGATCGATACGCACCGGCTTCGCGATCCGCAGCACCACGTCCGAGTTGGTTTCGAGATATCCGCGCAGGTCCCGGTCGAGCGGCCTGACGGGGGAGCCGGGCGGGGCCGAGCGGATGATCGAGAGCTTCGACATGGCGAGCTCCTTGTGCGATGACGGGACGGCGATGAGGGGATGGGGCCCTGACAGATTATTAAGTAGCTTTACTAAAGTCAAGGCTGGCGGACTGAAGCGGCAAAAGGTCGACGGCGGTGGCGGAATGGCGAGTCGCTTGTTCCCCTCCTCTCCGAGGAGGGGTGCCGCCGGAGGCGGCGGGGTGGTGTGCAACGCTTGCTGAACCACCCCGGCTGCTTCGCAGCCGCCCCTTGAAAAGGAGGGGACGAAGAGGGCCTAATGCGGCGCGATGCGTGCGACGAGCACCGCCGCGCGTCCTGTGCGCACCGCCCCCAGGCAGCGAGCGATCGCCGCAGGCAGGGCATCGGGTGCGTCGACGCATTCAGCTTGCGCCCCGCACGCCTCGGCCACCTTGTGGAATTCGATGTCGCGCGCGAGCACGGACTGGTATGTACCGGCCGCCTTCGCGGCACCTTCCGGGTACACCCGCAGCGTCGCCGACTTCACCGCTTCCCATCCCGAGTTGTCGAGCACCACCGTGAAGATCGGCAGGCCATACTGCTTCGCGGCCGCATAGACCGATAGCGGTGTGCTGAAATAGAACGACCCGTCGCCCACGATCTGCACGACGTCGCGGTCGGGGTGCGCGAGCTTCACACCGAGGGCCATGCCGCCGGACCAGCCGAGCCCGCCGCCGGCCGTACCGATGAACGTGCCCGGCCGCGTGCGCGGAATCTGCGCCTGCACGACGAGGACGTTGCGCACCGCTTCATTGACGACAATCGTGTCGGCGTCGATTGCACGACCGACTTCAGCGCAGACATACGCCGCCGAGAGCGCGCCTTGCTTGCCGCGATCCGCCGCCGCCTTTGCCGCTGCATCGCGGCGCGCGGCGTTCGCTCCCGCCCAGGACTCGACGCGGCGCCGCGCGCGCTCCCGCGAGGCATCGGTCGTGCGGTCTTTCACGGCTTCGAGGAGCTGCGCGAGGATCCGGGCGCTGGCGCCCTGAATGCGCAAGTCGGCCGGGAAGTCCCACGTCGGGATGTCCTTCTTGATCGTGTCGATGTCGATCTGCGCCCACCACGTGGCGGGGTTCTCGCGCTGATCGCGCAGCACCCATGGCACGTCGACGTCCACCATCAGCCCAACGTCCGCGTGCGCAAGCTCGGCCAGGGGCGAGTAGCCCCCGAAGCACGGCGACTCGCGGTCGATGTTGAGGTGGTGCGGATTGTTCTCGAACACGCGGATACCGGCAAGTCGCGCGAGTGCGTCGATCAGGGCCGGCGCTTCCGCCTGCCGCCCCGCATAGGCGGTCACGAGCAACGGGCGCCCGGCCGCGACGAGCTTGTCGGCGAGCAGGGCGATGGTCTCGGGGTCGGCGCCGCCGGCCTTGAACGCGCCGTACTTCCCGGCCGGAAACGAGGCAACGGCTGATTCGTCCCATTCCGCGGCAAGCGCTTCGCGCGGCAAATTGAGGTACACCGGTCCGGGTGGGTCGCTCTGCATCACGGTGTGCGCCCGCCGCAGCACTTCCTTCGCCACCACGCCCGCCTCGAGCGACTGCTCCCACTTCGTGTAGGGGCGCACGATCGACGCCATGTCGCGCACGTCCTGCATGTAGTGAATGTAGTTGTCGCGCGATCCCACCAGCTCGCCGCGCGAGGTGGCGGGCGCGCGGCCGGCCATCACCAGGACCGGCAGGCGGTGACGTTGCAGGTTGTGCATGCCGTTCACGACATTGCCCGTGCCGACGTCCACGTGGACCAGCACGGCCTGGCCGCGGCCGGTGGCCAGGGCGTAGCCGCCCGCCATGTGGATCGCGACGTTCTCGTGCGGGCACAGGATGAACCGCGGCGCGCGACGCCCTTCGGCCTGCCAGCGCGCCAGCTCCTCGATGATCGGGGCGTGGTCGGTGCCGAGGTTGGCAAACACGTGCTCGATGCCGAGCTCGACCAGCCCTTCGAGAAAGTAATGCGCGGTTGTGCGGTTCGCCACGAAAATCCCCAAAGATGCGCCAGCAATGATCGGCGGGCAGTATATCCGAGCGCGCACGTTCGCCCGGAATGTTGACACCCCCGGGGGCGGAGCGGTAATTTGCCCCAGCCCGCATTGTGCGCCAGGCATATTCCACTGGAGGTGTTCGAAGATGTTGCGCGGTCTGATGCAGGACGCCCCTTTGCTGATCTCATCGATCATCCGGCACGCCGACCAGTGCCATGGGGACACGGAAGTCGTTTCGCGCGCGGTGGAAGGCGGCATGCATCGGTACACGTATTCCGACGCGCATCGGCGTGCGCGGCAGCTCGCGCAGGCACTCGGGCGGCTTGGCGTCGGCATGGGAGACCGCGTCGGAACACTCGCCTGGAACGGCTACCGGCACCTCGAGCTCTACTACGGGATCTCGGGAATGGGCGCGGTCACGCACACCGTCAACCCGCGGCTCTTCCCCGACCAGATCGCCTACATCATCAACCACGCCGAGGATCGGTTGGTCTGTTTCGATCTGACGTTCGTGCCGATCGTCGAGAAGCTCGCGCAACAGTGCCCGGGCGTGCGGGGCTGGGTGGCGATGACCGACCGCGCGCATATGCCCCAGGCGCAAATCCCGCATCTGCTCTGCTACGAGGAGCTCGTCGCGGCGGAGAACGGCATCTACGAATGGCCCCATCTGGACGAGTGGGCCGCGTCGGGGCTGTGCTATACGTCGGGGACGACCGGAAATCCGAAGGGCGCGCTCTACACCCACCGCTCGACGGTCCTCCACGCCTATGCCGCGTCGCTACCCGATGTCTTCAACGCCTCCGCGCGCGACGTCATTCTGCCGGTCGTGCCGATGTTCCACGTCAATTCGTGGAGCATCGCCTACCTTGCGCCGCTGAACGGCTCGAAGCTCGTCCTGCCCGGCGCCGCGCTGGACGGCAAGAGCCTCTTCGAGTTGTTCGAGGCGGAGGGCGTGACGATGACTGCGGGTGTCCCGACGGTCTGGCTCGGCCTGCTCGCATTCATGAAGGAGAACGGGCTGCGCTTCGCGACGCTGAAGCGCGCGGCGGTGGGCGGCTCGGCCTGTCCACCCGCGATGATCAATTCGTTCGCCGAGTACGGCGTCGACTGCCAGCACGCCTGGGGCATGACCGAGATGAGCCCGCTCGGGACGTTCGGGACCCTGAAGGGCAAGCACCTCGCGATGTCGCCGGAAAAACAGTTCGGCACGCGCGTGAAGCAGGGGCGCGCCATCTTCGGGGTGGAAATGAAGATTGTCGATGCCGAGGGCCGCGACCTGCCGCGCGACGGGAAGGCCTTCGGCGATCTTCTGGTGCGCGGCCCATGGGTCACGGCGGGTTACTTCAAGGGAGAGGGCGGCAGCATCCTGCGCGATGGATGGTTCCCGACCGGCGATGTCGCGACGATCGATCCCGACGGCTACATGCAGATCACCGACCGTTCGAAGGACGTGATCAAGTCGGGCGGCGAGTGGATCAGCTCGATCGACCTCGAGAACATTGCGGTCGCGCATCCGGCGATCGCCGAGGCGGCCGCAATCGGCATTTCGCATCCGAAGTGGGATGAACGCCCGCTCCTCGTCGCGATCAAGCGGCCCGGCGCCGATGTGACGCGCGAAGAGATGCTGGCGTTCTTCGAAGGAAAGGTGGCCAAGTGGTGGATACCCGACGACGTCGTGTTCGTGGAGACTCTTCCCCACACGGCGACCGGCAAGCTTCTCAAGACGCAACTCAGGCAGGACTTCAGCGAGTATCGCCTGCCGAGGGCGTGAGGACTGGGGTGCAAGAAAGTGAACTTCCCCGGCTGCTTCGCAGCCACCCCTTGAAAAGGAGGGGAGGGCTAGTTTGATTTTTCCCCTCCTCTCCGAGGAGGGGTGGCGCCGAAGGCGACGGGGTGGTGTGCTGATAGGCGTCGAAGCTCGAACCACCCCGCCCGCTGCGCGGGCACCCCTCCTTGAAAAGGAGGGGAGGGCTAGTTTGCTTTTTCCCCTGCTCTCCGAGGAGGGGTGGCGCCGAAGGCGACGGGGTGGTGGGCTTGTATCCCGCGCCTGAATTCCAGATCTCCACATCTCACCGATTTCCGGTTGGCGTTAAACTCTCACAGCCAAGCTTCGGGAATTCTCTTGAGCGAAGTCATCATCGAAAAATCCGAGCGGGTGCTCCGCATCCAGCTCAACCGTCCCGCGAAGAAGAACGCGCTGACCGCGGACATGTACCAGGCGTTCGCCGATGCTTTGCGTGGCGCGGCATCCGACGCCGACGTTCGCGTTGTCCTGGTGCACGGCGCGCCCGATGCCTTCACGGCGGGCAATGATCTGCAGGATTTCCTCGCCAATCCGCCGCAGGGCCCGGAAACGCCGGTGTTCCAGTTTCTCGATGCAATCACTCACGTCGAGAAGCCGCTCGTTGCGGCCGTGACCGGCGTCGCGGTCGGCATCGGGACCACGATGCTCCTGCATTGCGACCTGGTCTACGCGGGGCAGGACGCGAAGTTCGCGCTGCCGTTCGTGAACCTCGGCCTGAGCCCGGAGGCGGCCTCGTCGTTCTTGCTACCTGCGCTGGCGGGCTACCAGCGTGCCGCGGAGCTACTCCTGCTCGGCGAGCCTTTCGACGCCGTGAAGGCGCACGCGGTCGGGATCGTCACCGAGGTCCTGCCGGACGATCTCGTTCTCGAGGCGGCGGAGCAGGCGGCCTGCAAACTCGCCGCCAAGCCCCCGGCATCGGTTCGCGTGACGAAGCAGCTCCTGAAGGCGCAGACGAAGGCGATGATGGAGGCGGCGCTCGCCGACGAGCTGCGCCATTTCCGCACGCAGCTCGTCTCGGCCGAGGCCAAGGAAGCCTTCAGCGCGTTCCTCGAGAAGCGCAAACCCGATTTCTCGCGATTCAATTGAGCGCGCGCGAGCGAGGAGAGAAAGTGAAGCGGCGATTCAAGCAGGTCGATGTCTTCAGCGCGAAGCCTTTCATGGGCAACCCGGTCGCGGTCGTGCTCGATTGCGCGGAACTGACTGCGCAGGACATGCAGATGATCGCGCGCTGGACCAATCTCTCCGAGACGACGTTCGTGCTGCCGCCGGAGCAGGGCGGCGACTATCGGATCCGGATCTTCACGCCGGTGAGCGAGCTTCCCTTTGCGGGCCATCCCGCGATCGGCACGGTGCACGCCGCGCTCGAGTCAGGCGTGCTGCCGGGCGGCAAGCCGGAGTACGTCCAGGAATGCGGTGCCGGGTTGCTGCGCGTGCGCGCCGAGCAGGCGGGTCCGGTGCGCCACCTGTTCGTGCACGCCCCGTCGGCGACGCATCGGCCGATCGAGGACGGCGAGCTGGACGAGCTCAACGCCGCGCTGGACACCGATGCCGGTCCCACCGTGCGGCCGCAGGTCGTGAGCGTCGGTCCGACCTGGGCGGTGCTCGACCTCGGCGAGGCCGCCACGGTGTCCATGCTTCAGCCCAAGATGAGCGCCCTCGCGGGCATCTCGCGGGCGATGAACATCACGGGTGTCGCGGTGTTCGGGCGCGAGCGCGGATCGGACGTGGCGCTGCGGGTGCGGGCCTTCGCGCCGGCCGAGGGCGTTCCCGAGGATCCGGTCTGCGGCAGCGGAAATGTCTGCATCGCGGCGTACCTGCGCGAATCGGGGCTCCTCTCGAGCGTGGGCAATTTCTACAGCGTCAGCCAGGGGCGCGAAATGGGTCGCGACGGAAAAGTTCACATCCGGGTGGACGTCAGGACCGGTGCAATCGAGCTCGGCGGCGCGGCGGTCACCTGCATCGACGGGACGCTCGACTGCTGAGCGTCGCGCATCGCCGCGCGAAAGCGGGCGGGGAAGGCAAACACGTCACATGAGCCTCAAGGGAAAGACGCTTTTCATCAGCGGGGCATCGCGTGGAATCGGACTGGAGATTGCGAAGCGCGCCGCGCGGGACGGCGCGAACGTCGCGATCATCGCCAAGACCGAGCAGCCGCACCCCAGGCTGCCGGGCACGATCTATACGGCCGCCGAGGAGATTGCGGAAGCCGGCGGGCAGGCGCTGCCGCTGGCGGTGGATATCCGTGACGACGCGAAGGTGGCGGACGCGGCGCAGCGGGTGTCCGATCACTTCGGCGGGATCGACATCCTGATCAACAATGCGAGCGCGATCTCGCTGACCGGGACGGCCGAGACGCCGATGAAGCGCTTCGACCTGATGTTCGGTGTCAACGTGCGGGGCACCTACGTGTGCTCGCAGGCCTGCGCGCCGTACCTCAAGGCGGCCGCGCAGGCCGGCCGGAATCCGCACATTCTCAATCTGTCTCCGCCGCTCAATCTCGACCCGCGGTGGTTCAAGAATCACGTCGCCTACACGATGGCGAAGTACGGGATGAGCATGTGCGTGCTCGGAATGGCCGAGGAATTCCGGGCGGACGGCATCGCCGTCAACGCGCTCTGGCCGCGTACCGTCATCAACACCGCGGCGATTGCGATGATCCCGGGTGTTGATCCGAAGATGTGCCGCACCCCCGAAATTCTCGCGGATGCCGCGTACATCGTCCTGAACCGGGACGCGCGCAAGCACACCGGTCATTTCTACATCGACGAGGAAGTGCTCGCCGCGGAAGGCGTGACCGATCTCGGAAAGTACGCAGTGCTGAAGGGAAACGACAAATTCCTGCCCGACCTGTTCGTCGACTGATGCCATCCCGCATCTGCACCCTGGGCGGACGCGCCGCGGCGCGGGCGCTCGCCCTGTCGCTCGCGCTCTGCGCGACGCCCGGGTGGGCGACGGAGGTGGTGTACAGCTGGCGCGACCCGAACTCCGGGCAGCTCCATCTCTCCTCGGTGCCGCCGCCCTGGCTGCGCAACGCGGATGCGGCGGAGCGAGGCCCGCGCGTCAACGTTTTCAAGGACGGCAGGGCGGTCCCGCCGGAGCTCGTCGGCCCGGGCGGAAAGGTTCTCGTTCCGCCGCCAGCCGGCAAGTCCGGCGCGGCGCCGGCCGGCGCTCCCGCGAAGGGCCCGGCGCTTCCCGAGCTGCTCGAAAGACGAGAACTGGCCCTGGAGCGGCTCATGGCCCAGGCCCTGCGCGTGGGTTCGGCCAGCGCGAACGAGACATTCTTCGTCCTGCTCGATCGCTATCTCGAGCTGACCGCGCTGGCCGACGCCGCCGATCCGGCGGGCGCCGGCGTTCGCAGCGCCGAGCGCGATCAGGGCATGCAGCGTGTCAAGGCGAGCCTCGAGCAGGTGCTGATCCGGCCCGAGGCGCGCGCCGCGTTCCAGAACGAAGGAACCCGCTGGTTCAGCGACAAATTGGATCTCGCTGCGCAGAAAATCGTTCGCTGCCTTCGCGACGGCTATTGTTGAGATTCGTACCGAGGTCAGGTCGGGTGCCGCAGCAAAAGCGGAAGGTCACGAACAGGAGGGAACCGGCTGGTTTCCTCAGGGACAAGATCGGAAGGATACGAACCGGAGGAAACCGGCTGGTTTCCTCAGGGACAAGATCGGAAGGATACGAACCGGAGGAAACCGGCTGGTTTCCTCCCGTTACCCTCCTTCCCGCTAAGTGCAGGCCGGGTCGAGTGCAAAGTTTTTTTCCCCTCCTTTTCAAGGAGGGGTGCCCGCGAAGCGGGCGGGGTGGTTGAACTTCTAGCAGCATCCTTGAAACAGGCCATTTCCGGATTGTGACGCCAGGTTGATCTCTGAAGGCCGACACATCCGTAGG
>JAABRB010000528.1 GCA_011391185.1 Betaproteobacteria bacterium | reverse complement strand
AGAAACACCATCGCCCCGATGCCGATCCGGAACAGCGATCCGCCGATGATGCTGGCGCGAAAGGTAGGAACAGAAAGGAGCTTGAGGTCCAGCACCGGGGCCTTCGTCGTGCGCGCGTGCAGCACATAGGCAATGACCAGCCCCGATCCGACCGCGAGCATGAATACGGCCACACTCACTGGCAGCAGGCCTTGACCAATCGTGGTCAGCCCGAAGGCTATGCCCGCAAGGCCCAAGCCGAGCAGCATGAGCCCGCGCAGATCGAGCGGGGGCGGGTTCTTCTCGCGGAAATTCTCGATGAATTTCGACGCCAGCAGCAGTCCGAGGATTCCGATCGGGATATTGATCCAGAAAATCCAGCGCCAGTGGAAATAGGTGGTGATGAAACCGCCGAGCGGCGGTCCGATCAGCGGCCCCATGAGCGCGGGCACCACGAGCCAGGCGAGCGCGGACACGAGCTCATGCTTGGGCACCGTGCGCACGATCACCAGCCGTCCGACCGGCACCATCATCGCGCCGCCAAGGCCCTGCAGCATGCGGAACAGCACGAAATCCAGCAGCGACTGCGAGAAGCCGCAGGCGACCGAGCCCAGCGTGAATACGACGATGGCGGCGCGGAACACGGTGCGCGCGCCGAAGCGGTCGGCCATCCAGCCCGATACCGGGATGAACACCGCGAGCGACAGCAGATACGACGTCAGCGCCAGTTTCAGCGCAATCGGGTCTTCCTTGAGGTCGGCGGCGATCGCCGGCAGCGACGTGGTGAGCACCGTCGCGTCGATGTTCTCCATGAACAGCGCGCTGGCGACGATGAGTGGGGCGACGGCGTATTTGGGGATCATGGGCACGAGTCGGCGGGTGCGAAGTCATAGCGCAGCGCAAGGCGGCGCGAAACATGGCATAGGGTCCGCCGCAAAGGCCGATTCATGCCGACCCCTCGCGAAAAGCGAAACGTCCTGCTGCTCCTGGCCTCCCAGGCGCTGGTGCAGACCGGCACCGTGGTCATCATCACCGCGGGCGGGCTCGCCGGCCACATGCTGGCGGCCAACAAGAGCCTGGCTACGCTGCCGATTTCGGCGCTGATGATCGGCACCATGATTGCGACGATCCCGGCCTCGCTCATGATGGGGCGCTATGGCCGGCGGGCGGGTTTCGTGCTCGGGGCGCTGTTCGGCGCGGCCGGCGCCGCACTCGCGGTCGCCGGGCTGGTCCAAGGTTCGTTCTGGCTGTTTTGCCTCGCCCACGTCTTTTACGGTGTGAATATGGGCTTCGCGCAGTTCTATCGTTTTGCCGCAGCCGATGCAGCGAGTGCCGAGTTCAAGAGCCGCGCGATCTCTTACGTGCTCACTGGCGGCGTCATTGCCGCTATCGCCGGTCCGAACCTCGTGTCCTTCACCAAGGACTCCGCTGCGAGCGGCACGTTCGTGGCGAGCTACGCGGTGATCGTGATTCTGTGCTTGGTCGCCGCCGCGCTGATTATATTGCTCCGGATCCCGCCGCCCGTGCAGGAGAAAGTGAACGAGCCGGCCCGGCCGCTATCGGAAATCATGCGCCAGCCGGTCTTCATCGTGGCGCTGGTCGGCGCCGCGGTCGGCTATGGCGTGATGAATCTGGCGATGACCGCAACGCCTTTGGCCATGGCCGCTCACCATCACAGTATCGGCGAGACCGCGACCGTGATCCAATGGCACGTGCTCGGCATGTTCGTGCCGTCGTTTTTCACCGGCACGCTGATCGCGCGCTTCGGCGCGCCGAAGATCATGCTCGCGGGCGTCGCGCTGCTCGCCGGCCACTTGGCCATCGCGCTTTCGGGCAACGAATTTCTCTATTACCTCTCGGCGCTGACGCTACTCGGGATCGGCTGGAATTTCTCCTATATCGGCGGCACGACGCTGCTGACCGAGGCGTATCGCCCGTCCGAAAAAGCCAAGGTGCAAGGTGTCAACGATTTCACGATTTTCGGCACCGTGGTCGTCACCTCGCTGATTTCCGGCGCGCTGCTGCATGGCGTCGGCTGGGTCGGCGTCAATCTCTTCGCCGTGCCGTTCCTGCTGCTCGCGGGGATCGCCCTACTCCTCTTCATGCTGCGCCGCCGGGGCAGGGGCGATCTGGCGGCCGCTGAATAGCGCTCAGCCGACCTTGGTGAAATCCGGCGGCCGCCGCTCGGAGAAGGCGCGGAACGCTTCCGCCGCCTCCGGGCTCTTCAGGCGCGCGGCGAACTCAGCGCCTTCGCGCTCCATGACGGCGACGATGGCGGCGGCATCGCGCATCAGCTGCTTGGTGGCCTTGAGTGCTCCGGCCGGCTTGGTGGCGAGTGCACGGGCCGCATCCATCGCGCGCTTTTGCACTTCGGCCGCGGGAACCGCCGCCGTCGCGATCCCGATCTGCACCGCCGTCTTGCCATCGACCGGCAGGCCGAGCGCGAACATGGCGTAGGCCCGCGCATAGCCGATGCGGGCCGGCATCAGCCAGGTCGAGGCCGCCTCCGGCACCAGCGCGAGATTGACGAACGGTGTCGTGAGCTGAGCGTCCTCGGCGATGATGACCACATCGCAGTGCAGCAACATGGTGGTGCCGACTCCGACGGCGCGGCCCTGCACCGCGGCGACATAGGGCTTGGTCGCGTGCGCCAGCGCCTGCAGGAAGGGGCTGGCGCCGAGGCTCTCGCGCGGCTTGGCCGCGCCGGTGGCGGCCGCCGCAAAGTCCATAATGTCGTTGCCGGCCGTGAAGGCGTCGCCCTCGGCTTGGAACAGCACGACGCGCACGGTCGGGTCGGTCTCCGCGCGCTTCATCTCCCGCACCAGCACCTCGTACATGGCGTTGG
>JAABRB010000527.1 GCA_011391185.1 Betaproteobacteria bacterium | reverse complement strand
GCCATGCACGAGATCGACGGCAAGCGCGCGGTCGCGTTTTTGAAGGCCATGGAATTCACCACGCTGACCAAGCGCGTGGCCGAGGGCTTGAGCGTCGATTCCGAAGAAGTCGAGCCGGACCCGAAGCTGAAGGCAGGCGGCAGCTCGGTCCCGAAGCTCTTGGCGAAGCAAGCCGAGCCAGAGCCCACCAAAGAGCCCTCCCGCAAGGCTTCGCCGGCCGCGCCTTCCTCCCAGGCTAAAAGCGACAAGGCTCCGGCAGATGCATTGACGCCCCAAGCCCTCGCCGCCACGCGCGCGAAGGAAGCGAAGTCCACCAAGGTCGACCGCTCGAAATACGAGACGGTGCGCGACCTGAAGCGGTTGGAAGCATGGGTCGCGAAAGCGACCGACCAAGGGCTCGTCGCCGTAGACACCGAAACCACTTCGCTCGACGCCATGCAGGCCGAGCTGGTCGGCGTGTCGCTGGCGCTGGCGCCGAACGAGGCCTGCTACATCCCGCTCGGCCATCGCACCGACGGCGATCTCTTATCCGGCGGCGGACTGGTGCCTGGGCAAATCCCGATCCGCGATGCGATCGCGCGCCTGAAGCCGATGCTTGAAGACGAAAGCGTGCTGAAGATCGGGCAAAACCTGAAATACGACATGCTCGTGCTCGCCCGCCACGGCATCGAGGTGAAGCCGCTCGACGACACCATGCTGCTTTCCTACGCGCTCGATGCGGGCCGGCACGGCCACGGCATGGACACGCTATCGAAGGAGCACCTCGGCCACGACACCATCAAATATGAGGAAGTCGCCGGAAAGGGAAAGACTTCCGTCGGCTTCGATCTGGTCGAGATCGACAAGGCCAGCGACTATGCCGCCGAGGACGCCGACGTCACGCTCCGCCTTTGGCGCGCGCTGAAGCCGCGCCTGGTCTCCGAGAGTATGGCCACGGTGTACGAAACCTTGGAGCGACCGCTGGTGGCCGTGCTCATGCGCATGGAGCGCGCCGGTATCTCCATCGATCGGGCAATCCTGTCGCGGCTTTCCGGCGAGTTCGCCCAATCGATCGCACGACTTGAGAATGAGATCAGCGAGCTTGCCGGCGAAGGCTTCAATCCGGGCAGCGCCAAGCAGCTCGGCGATATTCTGTTCGGCAAGATGAAGCTGCCCGGCGGCACCAAGACGCCGACCGGCGCCTGGTCCACCCGCGCCAACGTGCTCGAAGACCTGGCCGAAGAAGGCCACGAGCTGCCGAAAAGAATTCTCGACTGGCGCTCGCTCACCAAGCTCAAATCCAACTACACCGACGCGCTGCCTACCTATGTGAACCCCGAAACCAAGCGCGTGCACACCTCTTACGCGCTGGCCTCCACGCCCACCGGCCGCCTCTCCTCCTCCGACCCGAACCTGCAGAACATTCCCGCGCGCACCGAGGACGGCCGCAAGATCCGCCGCGCCTTCGTGGCGGTGAAGGGATCGAAGCTGGTCTCCGCCGACTATTCGCAGATCGAACTGCGCTTGCTCGCGGAAATCGCCGACATCACAGCACTAAAGAAAGCCTTCAAGGACGGGCTCGACATTCACGCCATGACCGCTTCCGAAATGTTCGGCGTGCCGATCAAGAACATGCCGCCCGATGTGCGCCGCCGCGCCAAGGCGATCAATTTCGGCATCATCTACGGCATTTCCGCCTTCGGGCTCGCCAACCAGCTCGGCATCCCGCGCGAGGAAGCTGGCGCCTATATCAAGAAATATTTCGAGCGCTTTCCCGGCATCCGCGACTACATGGAGGAGACCAAGGCCTTCGCGCGCAAGCACGGCTTTGTCGTCACGCTGTTCGGCCGCAAGTGCCACTACCCCTCGATCAAGGACAACAACCCGTCGATGCGCGCCTTCATGGAGCGCGCCGCGATCAACGCACGGCTCCAGGGCACCGCCGCCGACATCATCCGCCGCGCCATGATCCGCATGGAAGGTGCGCTCGCCAAGGCGAAACTATCCGCGCGCATGCTGCTGCAGGTGCACGACGAGCTGGTGTTCGAGGTGCCCAATAGCGAGGTCGAAAAAACCCTCCCGGTGGTGACCAGGGTGATGGTGGACGCGCCGCTGCCCGCCGTGGCGCTCTCGGTGCCGATCCACGTCGACGCCCGCGCCGCCGACAATTGGGAAGAGGCGCACTAGCTGCCGCTCACTTTTTGCTCTGTCATTCCGGGGCGCGGGCGAAGCCCGCGAGCCCGGAATCCATAACCACGGTGCAAGAGTTGCGAACACCGGGGCTATGGATTCCGGCCCGCGCTACGCGCGGCCGGAATGACCCCTGTGGATCGCCGGTTCAGCGCAACGGCGTTTGATGATACCTAGACCCCATGACCGCCTCGCAACGAGCCCTTCCCGACCCGAAGACCGCCCGTGCGCGGCTCGCCGCGATCATCCGCGAAAAATCCTTCGGCCGCGGCGAGATCACGCTGGCTTCGGGGCGTAAGAGCGATTTCTATTTCAACATGAAGCCCACCATGCTCGACCCCGAAGGCGCCGCGCTGATCGCGCAGCTGACGCTCGAGGCGCTCGCGAACGAGAACATCGACTATATCGGCGGGCTGGAAATGGGCGCGGTGCCGATCGCCGGCGCGCTCGCGGCCTTCAGTTCGCTTGCCGGCCGGCCGCTTCCCGGCTTCTTCGTGCGCAAGAAGCCGAAGGAACACGGCGCCAAGCTCCTAGTCGAAGGGCTTGCCAAGCACGAGTCGATTGCGGGCAAGCGCGTCGCCATCATCGAGGACGTCACCACCACCGGCGGCTCGGCGATGAAGGCCACGGAGGCCGCGCGCGACGCCGGCGCCGAG
>JAABRB010000526.1 GCA_011391185.1 Betaproteobacteria bacterium | reverse complement strand
TCGGCTGAGACGATCCGCGTATTTCTGCTCGCACAGGAGGTGAGCGACGCGAGTGGCGGGGCATTCGACGTCACCGTCGGGCCGCTCGTCAATGCGTGGGGATTCGGACCGGTGAAACGGGCAAGCCTCCCCACCGACGCCGAGCTCGGAGCGATTCGCGAGCGCGTCGGCTATCGCAAGCTCTCGATCAACGCCGAAGGGCTGACGATCATCAAGGCGCGCCCGGATGTCTACGCGGACCTGTCTGCCATCGCAAAGGGTTTCGGCGTTGACCAGGCTGCGCGCGCGCTGGATGCCCGCGGGCTGCAGCGCTACATGGTCGAGGTGGGCGGCGAGGTGCGCGTCAAGGGGAATAACGCGGCAGGCACGCCTTGGCAGGTCGGCATAGAACGGCCGGATGCGACGACGCAGCTGGCTCATCTTGTGGTGCCGATGTCGAATCTCTCGATGGCCACGTCAGGGGATTACCGCAACTATTTCGAGCAGGACGGCCGGCGCTACTCGCACGAGATCAATCCGATGACCGGGTACCCGATCCGACATCGCCTCGCGTCGGTCACCGTGCTCGCGCCCGAATGCGCGCTCGCCGATGCCTACGCAACGGCCCTTCTGGTGCTCGGTCCCGATAAGGGCTATGCGCTTGCCGCGGAGAAGGGCCTGGCCGCGTACTTCATCGAGCGCCGTCCCGATGGAAGCTTTGGTGAACGGCAGACGCCCGCGTTTGCGGCTCTGCCGGGTATTACGACCGGAAGGCTTTAGCGCCATGGATCTAGGTATCCTCACGCCGGTGTTTCTGATTACGCTTGCCGCATTCGGCCTGGCAGTCGCCGCCATGGCGGTGGGCCTCATTTTTTCGGGACGCTGCATGCGCGGTTCGTGCGGGGGCGCGGAGCTCCGTACGCGCGATGGACTGTCGCTCCGCTGTCTGGTGTGCCCGAATCGTCGGCGTCCCGGAAACGGCCCGCGCGACCTCTGAAGCAACGATCCATGAGACACGCAGATCACATGGCGGGAAAAGGAGGGAACTCGTGAGCGGAACCGGCAACATCATACGGGGCACGACGGCAGCCCGCGCGCCACGAAAAAGCGCCTGGCCAGCGCGGCTCGACTTTTTGCAGAGCCTGACCGGGCTTCTGCTGGCAGCATTTCTCGCTGTTCATCTGCTGCTCGATTCCGCGATCCTGATCGGCCCCGGCGCCGCGGACTTCGTCGCGCGGTTCTTCGAAGGGGAACTCGTGTTCGGATCGCCGCAGCCGTGGATCGTCTCGGCGGCCGCCCTCGGGCTGCTCGCGCTGGTGGTCGTCCACGCCGCGCTGGCAATGCGGAAATTTCCGCATGCGTACCGGGATTACGCGCAACTGCGCGGTCATGTTCGTGCATTCGATCATACCGACACGCGGCTGTGGTGGTGGCAGGCGCTGACGGGCTTCGCGCTGTTTTTCCTGGTCGCGGCCCATCTCATCGTCGTGATCACGCAGCCGGATGCGATCGGCGCGGAGCCCTCGACCCTCCGGATCGTCCAGCAGGGCGCGTGGGCGTTCTATCTCGTGCTCCTGCCGATCGTAGTGGTCCATGCGGCGGTAGGTGTCTACCGATTGTCGGTCAAGTGGGGTGTTCCACCGCTTGCGAACGCCGTGGCGGCCGAGCGGCGGCGCGTGGCGATGTGGATCGTGACGGCGATGTATCTTGCACTCGGCCTCGCATCGCTTGCCACTTACGTCCACCGCGGGCTCGCCGGGTGACGCGATGAAGATCATCTATACGGATGTCCTGGTGATCGGCGGCGGCCTCGCCGGGCTGCGGGTCGCGATCGCCGCGCAACGACGCGGCTGCGACGCAACCATTCTCTCGCTCGTCCCGGCAAAGCGCTCGCATTCGGCTGCTGCGCAAGGCGGCATGCAGGCGAGCCTCGGCAACGCCTTCAAGGGGCAGGGCGATAGTGAGGACGTCCACTTCGAGGACACGGTGCGGGGGAGCGACTGGGGTGCCGACCAGGAAGTGGTGCGGATGTTTGTCAATACCGCACCCAAGGCCGTTCGCGAGCTCGCTGCCTGGGGCGTGCCCTGGAGCCGCGTGCGCAAGGGCGATCGCGAGGTCGTCATCAATGGTCAGAAGGTGACGCTCACCGAGCGCGATGAGGCGCACGGGCTGCTCGCGCAGCGCGACTTCGGCGGGACCAAGAAGTGGCGAACGTGCTACGTGTCTGATGGCACAGGGCACGCGCTCCTCTACGCGGTCAGCGACCGCGCGATCTCGACCGGTGTCCCGGTGCACGAGCGCGCCGAGGCCCTGGCGCTCATCCACGATGGCGGACGCTGCTACGGCGCCGTCGTACGGGACCTCGTCACCGGCGAGTTGATGGCCTATGTCGCGAAGGCGACCACTCTCGCCACCGGCGGTGCGGGGCGGCTCTACCGGGTCACCACCAACGCCGTGATCTGCGAAGGCATCGGCACGGCAATCGCGCTCGAAACCGGTGTCGCCGCGGTTGCAAACATGGAAGCGGTCCAGTTCCATCCGACTGGCATCTTCCCTGCGGGAATCCTGGTCACCGAGGGCTGCCGCGGCGACGGCGGGCTGCTGAAGGACGGCGAGGGGCATCGCTTCATGCCGGACTACGAGCCCGAGAAGAAGGAGCTCGCCTCGCGCGACGTGGTTTCGCGGCGCATGGAAGAGCACATTCGCAAGGGGAAAGGCGCCAGATCGCGCTTCGGAGAGCACCTCTGGCTCGATATCACGCAGCTCGGCCGCGCCCACATTGACCGGAATCTCCGCGAGGTGAAGGAGATCTGCGCGAGTTTTCTCGGCATTGACCCGGTCGAACAGTGGATC
>JAABRB010000525.1 GCA_011391185.1 Betaproteobacteria bacterium | reverse complement strand
CGAGCACATCGGCGAAGAACGCCTCCGACTTCTCCCAGTCGTGAGTGAACATGAGCATGTGGCCGATGCGCGCGGGCTTCGGGTCGTGGTCGAGCTCGCGCCAGAGGTGCACGTCGACCCGCGAGTCGGCGCGCGGCGGCTTCACGCTCGGCGTGGGCGGCTCGCCGGGGCACAGGTTGATCCGGGTGCCCCAAGGGTCCTGGAACCAGAGCCCGTCGCGCGCCACGCCGGAAGGCGCACTCGCCACCTCCAGCCCGGCTCTCTTCAGCTTGTCCGCGAACGGTGATTCGTCCGACGGCCGGATCACGAACGAGAGGTGGTGCATGCGCTTGTTCGGCCCCTTTATGACGATGAGCTCGTCGCGCGACCGGCCGGGGCTCCGAAGACCGAGCGTTTCGCCTCGGCGCACGGCGCTGAGGCCGAAGGCTTCGTAGAATTTCTGCGCGACTCCGAGGTCGGGCACCTCGAGCCCGCAGCCGTTGAGACCAATCACTCTGGGTGTGCTCATGGCGTTCTCCTAGTTGGGCAGCACCGCGATCGCGCTGATCTCGATCAGGTACTCCGGCGACACCATCTTCGACACCTCGACCATCGTGGAGGCGGGTGGCGGCGCCTTGAAGTACTGGCGCCGCACCTTGTGAATCGCGTCGAAGTGCTCGATGTTGCGCACGTACACGTCCACCCGGCAGATGTCGTCCATCGTCCCGCCGGCCGCCTCGACCGCGCTCTTGATGTTCTCGCAGACCTGGACCGTCTGGGCGCCGACGTCGCCGATCCCGGCGATCGATCCGTCGGGCCGGCGCGCCGTCATGCCGGAGATGAACACGAGCCGGCCGCGCGCCTCGATCCCGATCGCCTGGGAGAAGTGCCCCATCGGCTCGCGGACCTTGTCGGTCCTGATCTGCTCTCTAGGCATCGTGATTCCTCCTTGTCAGAACGATGTGGAGTCGCGCGCGAAGTCGGGGTCGGGAACGCCGATCCGCGCGCCGCACGCGACCAGTTTATCGATCACTTCGGCCGGCACCGGGCACGCATCGCCGTTCGCGGCGCGCCGCTCGCGCTCCAAGTCGCCGGGCGCGTAGACGCGCGCCGTCTCGGGTGCGGGCTTGGAGCGCCGGATCGCGTCCGCGAACGCGGCAACCCGCCCGCCAAGCGCTGCTCCCACCCCGAACCGGTCGGGATCGACGGCGAGGAACAGGTGTGCGCAGCCGTAAGGCGTGGCGGGATCGCCGTAGAGCGGCGTCACCTCGCCGCCGATCGCGCCTCCGGAGAGCCCGCCGCACAGCAGGTCGATCATCACCGCCAGGCCGAAGCCCTTGGGCCCCGCCGCGGGGAGCAGCATTCCCGCGATGGCCTTGGCAGGATCAGTGGTCGGGCGGCCTTCCGCGTCGGCGGCCCAGCCGGCCGGGATCGCGGTGCCGGCCGATTCGGCGAGCCGGATCTTGCCCATCGCGCTGGCGCTGAGCGCCATGTCGAGAACGAGGGGCGGGCCGTCGGACGCCGGAATCGCGATCGCGAGCGGGTTGTTGCCGACCACGCGCTCGGCGCCGCCCGGTGCCGGCATCAACGGTCGCGTGTTGCACATGGCAATGCCGACGAGATTCTCGGCCGACAACTTGCGCGCCCAATGGCCCGCGGTGCCGAAGTGAAAGCCGTTGCGCACCGCGATCGACGCCAGGCCGTGCGCGCCGGCGCGCGCCGCGGCGAGCTGCACGGCCTGCGCCGAGGTGATCTGTCCGAGAGCGTTGCGCGCGTCGAGCACCACGGCGGAGCCACCGTCGTGGACGATCAGCGCAGCGTCGTGCGTCGACACGGAGCCGGCCTGCAGGCGCTCGACGTACATGGGGACGAGCATCACGCCGTGCGACGGCACACCTTCGAGATCGGCCGCGATCAGCGCTTCGGCGGTCACTCGCGCGCCGGCGTGCGCCACGCCGAGACGCGCGAAGATCGCGGCGACGAACTCGGTGAGCTTCGCCACCGGGATGGGCGTGGGCGCGGGACGAGTCAAGGCTGACGGCTCCCGCGCCTCAGCGGGCGTCTGCCGGGTCGGCGTACCAATCCGGAACTTGCGGGTAGTGGGGCCCGTCGTACACCTCGACCACGACCGTGTCCTCGTGGGCGACGGTCGGGCCATGCACGTTGCCCTTGGGATTGCAGTAGAAGCACCCGGGCGTCAGGGTCACCTTCGTCGCCGTGTACTCGTAGCGGCCCTCGAGGCAGAACATGAACTGATTCGACGCGTGCAGATGCGGCTTGGGAATGCCCGCACCCTTCTCGAACTTGATCAGCGCGATCGACGCGCCGCTCGCCTCGTCGCGCCAGAGCATCTTCTCGTGCACCCCCTTGAGCGACTTGGCGCGCCACGGCACGTCGCGGCTCTGAACGAGGATCTCCTCCAGGCTGGGTGCGCCGGGGGGTGATCCGGGCGCCGGTTTGGCGGTCTCAGTCATGCGTTGTCCTCCAGTGGTTGCGGCGTGTGACGAGCTCGAAACATGTTTCCCTATTCGCGTTGCCCGGTATGCGGGAGGAGTGGCGCGAGCAGCCACTCCGCCGCCACGACTGCGAGATAGGCGAGGATGCCGAGGGCCGCCAGGGCGAACAGGGCGGCGAACGCGAGGGGCGAATTGATCTGCGAGGTCGCCGCGAGCAGGAGGTAGCCCAGCCCCTCGGTCGAACCGACGAATTCGCCGATCACCGCACCGATCACCGCGAGAGTCACCGCGACCTTGGATCCGGTCACGATGAACGGCAGCGCCGCCGGAAACTGCACCTTGGCGAAGACTTGCCACCGCGATGCGCGCAGGCTGCGCGCAAGCTCGAGCAGCTCGCGTGGCGTGGAC
>JAABRB010000524.1 GCA_011391185.1 Betaproteobacteria bacterium | reverse complement strand
TGATGGCGATGCCGCCCGGACGGTACGGGGTGAAGTTCGACATCGCCGAGCGTGACAAGGCGCTCTTCCTCGCTGCCGGTGCCGCGGGCGACGCCGCGATCTACACCGATCACCTGCACGCGGTGCATATCCTCCGCATGGTCATCCTCCGCGTCGGGTCGTACCTGAACTACCTGATCCTGAAGCTGCACTGAACCCATGGGCACGCTTCGCTTGATTCTGGCAATGGCGATCGGGGCGAGCCTCACGAGTTGCGCGCTGCAATCGCCGCCGGAGCGCGACGCGATCGCCAAGCAGGCGCTGCCGAATCTGAAGGTGCCGGCCGGATGGGCCGCGCGGGACGAAGCGCCCGCTGCAGTCGGCGATCGGTGGCTCGCGACCTTCAACGACCCGCAGCTCGATGCGCTCGTCAAGGAGGCGCTCGCGTACAACCCGGATCTGCAGGTCGCCGCGGCGCGGGTCGAGCAGGCCGCGGGCTACGTCAAGGTCGCGGGCGCGACGCTCTATCCGCAGGTAAACCTGCTCGCGCGCGGCGGCGGGAAGATGAGCGGCGACTCGACCGGTCTGCAGGGCGTCGGCGTGTTCCTGAACTGGGAACTCGACCTGTGGGGACGCATCCGAGCCGGGCAGGCGGGGGCGCAGTCGCAGTACGACTCGGCCGCGCTCGACGCCGAGTACGCGCGACAGTCGATCGCCGCACTGGTCGCGAAGAGCTGGTTCCTCGCCACCGAGGCGCGGCTGCAGAAGGCGATCGCCGAGGACATGGTCGCCGCGTCGGCACGCCAGGTCGGTTTCGCGCAGGATCGTCTGCGCGTGGGTCTCGGCGATGAGTACGACGTGACGCTCGCGCAGGCGAGCCTGGCGACCTACCGGGACAGCGTGCGAAATCTCGACCTCGCCTACCAGCAGGCACTGCGCGCGCTCGAGGCGCTCGCCGGCCGCTATCCGGCCGCGGCGCTGGGCGTGCCGGCGAAGCTTGCACCGATGCCCGGGCCGGTGCCGGTGGGGATGCCTTCCGACCTGCTCGAGCGCCGTCCGGATGTCGTGGCGGCCGAGCGACGGGTCGCCGCGGCGTTCTATCGCGTCGAGGAGGCCAAGGCGGCGCGGCTGCCGCGGATCTCGCTCACCGCTGCGGTGACGAGCATCTCCAGCGAGCTCTTCGTCCTCAAGCAGCAGGACAATCCGGTATGGAGCGTCGGCGCCTCGCTCCTCCAGCCGCTCTTTCTCGGCGGCCAGCTGCAGGCCCAGGTCGAGATCCGCACGGCGGAGCAGAAGCAGGCGGTGGCGGAATACGGCCGCGTCGGGGCGCGCGCCTTCGGCGAAGTGGAGAGCGCCCTGTCGTCCGAATTCGCGCTCGACGCGCGCGAAAGCATCCTCGAGCAGGCCGTGGCCGAGAACGCGCGCGCACTCGAGCTCGCGAACGTCCGCTACCGGGTCGGGCCGGGCGATCTGCGCGCAGTGCAGCAGCAGAGCCTCGCGCACGACGCGGCACTCACCGCGCTCCTGCGCGTCCGGAGCGAGCGGCTCGTGCAGCGGGTCAATCTGTATCTCGCCCTCGGCGGGAGCTTCGCGGAGCGGCCGCCCGAGCCGCAGGCGGGCGAACCTCGCGCGGCCGCCGAGAGCAGCGCGCGGCAGTGAGCGTTGCCCTCCCGAGCGATGCGGCGGCGACTTGGTTCACCTGCATCGCGGAGTCTTTGGTCGGCCTGGAGGGCAGATAACGCATGAACCCGCTGCTCAAGGAGCTCTCCGTCGCAACCCGATGCTCTGGCTGCTGGCCTTCGTGCCGGTGGTGTTCGTCGCCGCGGCGCTCAAACCCGACGCGCACACGCTGCTCTTCGTGCTGTCCGTGCTCGCCATCGTTCCGCTCGCCACGCTGCTCAGTCACGCCACCGAATCGGTTGCGGCCAAGACGGGTGATGCGGCTGGCGGGCTGCTGAACGCCACGCTTGGCAACCTGACCGAACTGGTCATCGCGCTGACCGCCCTGCGCGCCGGGGAGTACATGCTGGTGAAGGCGTCCATCGCCGGCGCGATCGTCACCAACACGCTGTTCATGCTGGGCGCGTCGTTCCTGCTCGGCGGACTCAAGCACCACGTGCAGGAATACAACCGCGTCAATGCCCGCGTGCAAGCGGGGCTGCTCTTCCTCGCCACGGTCGCGCTGCTGGTTCCTTCGGCGGTTTCGCAGGCCGACTCGGCGTCAAAGTCAGCGTTCGTCCAGACGCTGAGCGTGGGTCTCGCGATCCTGCTCATCGTTGCCTACGGTCTGGGAATGCTGTTCTCGCTCAAGACGCACCGCGAGCTGTTTGCCAGCGCGGAACACGCGGAAGAGGGCGAAGCACCCTGGCCGATGAACCTGGCGCTCGCCACGCTGGCCGGCGTCACGCTGCTGGTCGCGCTGGTGAGCGAGATCTTCGTCGAGTCGGTACAAGAGGCGGCGAAGACCTTCGGCATGTCCCCTGCTTTCGTAGGGTTCATCATCGTTGCACTGGTCGGCGGCGCGGCGGAGATGGCCGCGGCGTTTTCCGGCGCGCGCAAGAACCGGCTCGACCTGAGCGTCGGCATTGCGCTGGGCAGCGCCTCGCAGATCGCGCTGTTCGTGGCGCCGGTGCTGGTGCTGCTCAGCTACGTAATTGGCCCGGCGCCGATGGACCTGCAGTTCTGGCCTGGCGCGGTAGTGATGGTGCTCATCGCGACCCTCGCCGCACTACTCGTCACGAACAGCGGGCGCTCGGCCTGGTTCGTCGGCGTGCTGGTGCTGATGGTCTATCTGATCTTCGCCATGACGCTGTACCTGTTGCCGCCGCGCGTGCAATGAGATTACTCTGCGGTCAAGCGCAGCCAGGGAAC
>JAABRB010000523.1 GCA_011391185.1 Betaproteobacteria bacterium | reverse complement strand
GGTGCAGCGCCTCGAGCTGTCGCATCAGATCCGCCTCGACGTCCTCGAGCTCCTTGATCCGATCCTCGAGCGCGTCGGTCGCCTGGTGGATGCGCTTGATCGACTCGAGCCTGCGGCGCAGCTGGATCTGGTGCTCGCGGACCTGCGTCTCCATGGGTGACATGACGGCCCGCAGCCAGTACTCCGCCTCGCGATTGGCATAGGTGTAGACACGCCGCACCTGGCTTGCCATCGTCTCGAAGAACTTCTGCGTGAGCACAAGCTTCTCGTGCGTCACCATGTTGTAAAAAGTGTCGAAATGGCTGCGGAAGCTGCGCTCCAGCCGGTCGAATTCCTTGACGAAGCGGAATAGCGAGAAGCTCGGCGGGCTTCCAAGGCGCAGCCCGTGCTCCTCGCTGAATTTTCGGTACATCGCGTCCATCATGCGATGAACCTCCGCGATGACCTCTCCCGAGCTCGCGAGCTTGGTGCGCACGCCCTCGAAATACCCGAGCATCGCGGACCGTAGCGCCGGCGTGAACTGGCTCTTCGACATGTGGCGCAGCGCGCGGCGCGATTCCTCGTTCAGCGCGTCCATTCCCAGGTAGGTGAAGAGCTCGTTGGTATGCTGCGCAAACACGCCGCGCAGCGCCTGAAACCGCGCCAGGCCGCGCTCGAAGTCTTCCTTCTCCCGGCGGACCCGGCGCATCATCCCCTCGACGACGCCGAGATTCTTGCCGCGCAGGGTGCGCAGTTCGGTGATCTGCTCCAGCACGCCGGCAAGTCGCGCTTCGAGTATTGCGCGGGTATTGCCGAGCAGATCCAGTATCTCCTGGCGCGTCGCGTCGCGCACGATCTCGTGCTTGGCGGGAATCAGTTCGGCGGACAGCGAGTGCTCGAGGGCAGGCAGGCGGCTGCGCTCGAGCAGCTGATCGTCGTCGGTGATCTTCGCAACCAGGCCTTTCTGGGCCGAGACCGCGAGCACGTGGCTCCTTTCAACGCCCAGCACATCGCACACCGCGTCGATCTGGCTGCCGACCTCCGATTCGATGTCCTCCTCGGTGCGCAGTCCGTCCCACAGCGAATCGATCTTGTTCAGCACGACGAAGCGCGCCTTCTCGCGCCCCGGCGCCGCGGCAAGGTGATCGCGCCATACCTCGATGTCGCTCTTGCTCACCCCGGTGTCGACCGACAGCACGAAAAGCAGCGCATGCGCGTTCGGAAGCTGGTTCAGGGTCAGCTCGGGCTCGCTGCCGATCGCGTTCAGGCCCGGCGTGTCCAGGATCACGAGTCCCTGCTCCAGCAGCGGGTGAGGGAAATTGATGATGGCGTGACGCCAGCACGGAATCTCCACCATCCCGTCGGCCGGTGAGCGCGAGCCGCGAATAAACGGCTCGGTGACGAAGAGCCCGTAATGCTTTGCCTCCTCGATCGGCACCCGCTTGGTCACGCGCACTTCCTGGAAAGCCTCGACGAGCCCCTGGGCATCTGAGACATCGAGCGGCACCACGCTCCACTCGTCGGGGAACCGCTTCAGCTCGGCAATCGTGGCGTTGGCCGCGCGCGTCTCGATGGGGAGCAGTTGAATGCAGGGCGGACGCGTCGCATCCCACGCGAGCTCGGTGGGGCACATCGTTGTGCGCCCCGTGGACGACGGCAGCAGGCGCCGGCCGTAGTCCGCGAAGAAGATGGCGTTGATCAGCTCCGACTTGCCGCGCGAGAACTCCGCCACGAACGCGATGGTGAGCTTGTCGTCAGCAAGCCGCTCGATAAGCTGCGCGAGGCGTACGTCGGTCTGACCGTCGAGCAGCTCGTTGTCCGCGAGCCAGCGGCGAAACGCGCGCACACGCAAGGTCACCCCGGCGCGCCAGGCGCTGTAATCCTGGAACCGCTTGACGAGACTGGCCATGGTCGATCAACGCGAGCCTGCCAATGGCGAATGTGGCGAATGTAGCACGGCAGGGCGCCGGACTGACAACCGTCAGCGTTGGCAGCCCGCGCAATAATACGTGGCGCGCTGGCCCTGGACCGTGCGCCGTATGGGCTGGCCACAGGCGCGGCACGGCTCGCCGGCGCGGTCGTACACGTTGTACCGTTGCTGGAAATAGCCCGGGGTGCCGTCGGCATGGTGAAAGTCGCGCAGCGTGCTGCCACCCGCTGCGAGCGCGTCGTTGAGCGTGTCGCGCACCGCCGCGGCCAGGCGTGCGCAGCGGGCGCGCGAGACTCTTCCCGCCGGCGTTGCCGGGCGGATGCCCGCCCGGAAGAGGCTCTCGCTCGCATAGATGTTGCCGACGCCCGCGATGCGCCGCGAGTCCATGAGGAACTGCTTGATCGATACCCGGCGGCCGCGCGTTGCGCGGTAGAGCGCGTTTCCGTCGAACGCATCGGAGAGCGGTTCGATTCCGAGTCCCGCAAGCAACGGATGCGCGTCTGCGTCGCCGGGCCACCAGAGCACGGCGCCGAAGCGTCGCGGATCGCGCAGTCGCAGGACCTTTTCCCCGACGCACAGATCGAAGTGATCGTAGGGGCCCGGCGGTTCGCTCGCAGAAATAACGCGCAGGCTGCCGGACATGCCGAGGTGCAGGATGAGCGAACCGTGCCCGCACTCGATGATCAGGTACTTGCCGCGCCGGCGCACGGCACCGACCCGCGCACCGCGCAGTGCGGCGGGAAGCGTGCGCGGTATGGGCCATCGCAACCCACGATGCCGGACGATCGCGCCGGTGAGGGTCTGACCCGCGAGCGAGGGCTCGATGCCGCGGCGCGTGATTTCAACCTCGGGAAGCTCGGGCATACGCCGCATCCCGGGCATTTCCGTGCCGGGCTCCGGGTTTTCTTGTGAGGAGACGCAAATATACCTAAGATGGCCGCGGCCCTTCACGTAA
>JAABRB010000522.1 GCA_011391185.1 Betaproteobacteria bacterium | reverse complement strand
TGGTGCCGACCAGAATGCCGCTCGAAGCCTGCTCGATATAGACGTGATACTGGCGGGCCATGATGAAGGCGTTGAGCGCAGGCGGAAGCGCCGCCATGAGCAAGGCGGTATAGACCCAGACCGGGTCGAAATTGCCGACCAGCGACAGCATCACCCAGGCGATCAACGGATGCACCAAAAGCTTGATCGAGATGAGCACCGGCACTTCGGCGGGAATCCTCGCCATCGGCCTGAGCGCCACGGTGACTCCCAGCGTGAACAGCGCGCAGGGCGCGGCGGCGTTCTTAAGATACTCGAGGATTTTATCGAGCGCGGATGGAAGTTCGATATTCGCCCAGGCGGCGATCACGCCCAAGATCGTCGCTACGATAAAGGGATGCGTGAACACGCGCCGCGCCACCAGGCGCGCCATCCGGCCGGCGCTCATTTCGTCGGCGCCGCCGAGCGCCATCAGGAACGGAACGGCGGCGAAGAACAGCGTGGAGTCGAACACGAAGATCAGCGCCGTCGGCACCGAGGCCTGGGGGCCGAGCGCGGCGAGCGTCAGGCCCGGTCCCATGTAGCCGACATTGGCATAGGCCCCGACAACGGCGGCGATCGTGGCCTCGGGCAGATTGCCCCGGCGCAACAGGAAGCCGACCAGGAGCGAGAGCGCGAAACACCAGAAGGTAGAGAGCGTGGTCGCCAGCACGAACGACCAATTGGCGATTTCCTCGAACGGCGTGCGCGAGACGAGATAGAAAAACAAAGCAGGCAGCGCGATGTACAGAATAAAGAAGTTGAGCCAGGCAAGGCCGTGCTCGTCGATCCCGGCGACCCGCCCGCAGGCGTAGCCGAGAAAGATCAACCCGAAGAAGGGCAGCGCTAGGCCGAGGACGTCCGCCATGAGAGCAGTCTGGTGAGCCCGATTTCGCCTGCGGCGATGAATCCTTGGTCTGCCGCAGCAGGCCTGTTCTAGGATATTCTTCGGACGAATGCGAAGCGGAGTCGCCGATGCGCGTAGCGCTGCCGGTAGGTGCAATTGTCGCGGCTATGTTGGCGGCCGCGCCCGCGCTGGCCCAGGATCCGACGCGGGCCGTCATCGTGGCGGAGCGGCAAAACGGAACGACGGTCGAGTTGTCCCGGGGTCGACGTCTCGTCGTGCGGCTCGCCACGCGAGCAGGCACGGGATATTCTTGGACACCCGTGGCGCCTGCCAATGACGTACTACGCTTGGCGAAGTCGGAAATCCGGCGGGGGCCGAGCATGCCGGGCGCTCTCGCGACCCAGATATTCACCTTCTTTCCGGTCGCGCCCGGCACCACGGATGTCGAGTTCAGTTACCGGCGGCCTTGGCTCAAGGATCAGCCGCCAGCGCGCACCTACAAGATTCGCGTCATTGTGCGCGACGCCCCGTAAAGCGATTTCCCGGCTAGGCGAAGGGCGGCGCCTCGGCTAAACGAATGTCACTGGATCTGCCGATGAAACTCCCGCGCAACTTCTATCGACCGCTCGCCGCCGGCGCGCCCGCGCCCTGGCGCGAATTGCCTGTGCAGCTCGAGCGCATGATTCATTTCGTGCCGCCGCACAACGAGAAGCTGCGGGCCAAGGTGCCGGAGCTGATCAAGGATGTGGACGTGGTGCTCGGCAACCTTGAGGACGCCATTCCCGCCGAATCAAAGTTGGCTGCACGAAAAGGCTTCATCGAGATGGCGCGCGCCAACGAATTTGGTGCGACCGATCTGTGGACGCGCATCAACGCGCTGAACTCGCCCTGGGCGCTCGATGACATCGTGGAGATCGTAGGCGCAGTCGGCGCCAAGCTCGACGTGATCATGCTGCCCAAGGTCGAAGGGCCGTGGGACATCCACTATCTCGATCAGCTGCTCGCGCAGCTCGAAGCGAAACACTCCCTGAAGAAGCCGATCCTGATCCATGCGATCCTGGAAACCGCCGAAGGCGTGATGAACGTCGAAGCGATCGCGTCCGCCTCCCCGCGCCTGCACGGCATGAGTCTCGGCCCCGCCGATCTCGCCGCTTCGCGCGGCATGAAGACGACGCGCGTCGGCGGCGGGCATCCGGAATATAAAGTGCTCGCCGATCCCGGCAGCGTCCGCGCGCACTATCAGCAGGATCTTTGGCACTACACGCTCGGGCGCATGGTCGACGCCTGCGCCGCCAACGGGATCAAACCGTTCTACGGTCCGTTCGGCGATTTCTCCGATCCGGAAGGCTGCGAAGCGCAGTTCAGGAACGCCTTCATCCAGGGCTGCGTCGGCGCCTGGTCGCTGCATCCCTCGCAGATCGAAATCGCCAAGCGCGTGTTCAGTCCGGACCCGGCCGAGGTGGCGTTCGCCAAGCGCATCCTCGACGCCATGCCCGACGGCACCGGGGCGGTGATGCTGGACGGCAAAATGCAGGACGATGCCACCTGGAAACAGGCCAAGGTGATCGTGGACCTGGCGCGGCTGGTGGCGGCCAAGGATCCGGCCCGCGCCGGCCTATATAAGCTGTGACCCAATGCCGCCGTCGGGCGGACGCCTATTTGCGCCGCCACAATTGATGGTTACGCTGACACCATGAAGACTCGGCTCGCCCGATTCCGCATCGGCCAGATCGTCCGTCACCGCCACTTCCCGTTTCGTGGCGTGGTGTTCGACATCGACCCGATTTTCAACAACACCGAGGAATGGTGGCGCTCGATTCCCGAGGCGGTCCGCCCGGTCAAGGACCAGCCGTTTTATCACCTGCTCGCCGAAAACGCGGAGACGGAATACATCGCCTATGTCTCCGAACAGAACCTGCTGCCCGACGATTCCGGAGAGCCGCTGCGCCATCCGGAGCTCGGCGAGCGGTTCGATTCCGACGGCGAAGGCGGCTACCGCGCGC
>JAABRB010000521.1 GCA_011391185.1 Betaproteobacteria bacterium | reverse complement strand
TTCGGGCGCAAGACGCGGCTCGGCGCCGCACGCTGCGGCCTGGCCGATCGCATCACGATCCAGAACGCCGACACTAACGATCCCAAGGACAGCGTGCGGGCACAGAACCCGCTCGGCAAGATTCCGGTGCTGATCCTCGACGACGGCACGGCGATCTACGATTCGCGCGTGATCCTCGAATGTCTCGATGAACTTGCCGGCGGCGGGCGCATCCTGCCGCGCGGTGGCATGGAGCGCATCGCAGCGCAGCGCTTGCACGCGCTTTGCGACGGCATCCTCGATGCCTCGATCCTGCTGATCTATGAGGGCCGCTGGCGGCCGAAGGAAAAGCACGAGGCGCGCTGGATCGAGCACCAAGCCGGCAAGGTGAGCCGCGCGCTGGCCTTTCTGGAAACGGCGCCGCCACCGTTCCAGCCGATGCTCCATGTCGGCCACATCACGCTGGCGTGCGCGCTGGGCTACCAGGATTTCCGCTTCGAGGGCCGTTGGCGCGCTTCGTATCCGAACCTGGTCGGCTGGCTCGACGAATTCGCCTGGAAGGTGCCGGCTTTCGCCGAGACCAAGCCGCAATAACACGAACGCCCCGGACCAGGCCGGGGCGTCGATGCTGGGAACCGTTCTTCGCGCCGCGGGTCAGAACTTGTAGCTCATGCCCACGCGCAAGATATTGGTGTCGATCTCGGTCCGCACCGGGCCGACGATGGAGGCGTAGGTCTCGGCGCCGAGATTGAGGCGCAGGTACTCCACGCGGGCGACGATGTTCTGCGTGATTGCGCCCTCGACGCCGATGCCAAAAGCCCAACCGCCATGCGCCTGACGATTGCTGAGGCCGCCATTGGCGAGCGTGCCGCGGCCCCAGGCCCAACCTACCGTGCCGTAGAACAGCATGCGATCGACGGCGAAGCCGATGCGCCCGCGGATCGTTCCGAAATAATCGAGGCTGGCAGTCATCGGGCCGGCGGAGCCGGTGACATTGGGGAGGGAAAGATCGGCTTCGGCGCCGATCAGAAACCCGTTGGCCCACATGTAATTGTAGCCGCCGTGGATACCGCCAAGGAATCCGCCGGTGCCGATGCCGGCCATGTTGCCCCAGCCGTAACCGACATTGCCGCCGAGATAGAACCCGCTCCAGTCGAAGATGCGGGCGGCGAGCGGATCGGCATAGACCGGCCCCGGCGCCCGCCGCGGGAAGTCCGCCGCCATCGCGTTGGTGGCCAATACGGACACCGCCGCTGCAATCAGCAGCTTCTTCATGTTGAATCCCCTCTTTACGCAGAACTCGAAACTCAAGGCCGCCCGTTCGGCATCATTTAAACTTTTAAGAGAATTGAATTTGTTACCGGCGCGCCGTTTCCTCGCGATCTCTCCGGCTATGGCTAACAAACCGTTGATGCCGGGCGCGGGAATGACCCGCCGGCGGCGGAAGCGCGGCCATTTGGTGTCTGGCGGGATGGCGCTGGCCCGCAGCAGCGCGAATCCCTAGTTTGCGGCCATGGACGGCAAGCGGCGGGATATCGACCCGACTATCGAGGCGGAAGAACAGAACGAGACGGAAGCCGAGGAAGCGGCGTTGCCGGTCGAGATCGACCGCGATGGCCTGCCCGAGCTGCCGCCCGAGCCCAATGCCGTTACGCGCGGCCGCGAGGCGATCCTGCACTTCGCGCGGCTCGCGCCCACCGGCCCCGGCGTCTACCGCATGATCGATGCGAAGGGCGACGTACTCTATGTCGGCAAGGCCAAGAACCTGCAGAAGCGGGTGGTCTCCTATGCACGCGGCAACGGCCACACCAACCGCATCGCGCGCATGATCGCGACCACCGCGAGCATGGAGTGCATTTCAACGGCGACCGAGACCGAAGCGCTGCTGCTCGAAGCCAACCTGATCCGGCGCTTCGCGCCGCCGTTCAATGTGTTCCTGCGCGACGACAAGTCGTTTCCCTATATTCTTCTCCGCACCAACCACGCGGCGCCGCAGATCCTCAAGCATCGCGGCGCGCGCAGCCTGCCCGGCGATTATTTCGGGCCGTTCGCCTCGCCCGGCGCCGTCAACCGCACGATCAACGCGCTCGAGCGCGCGTTCCTGGTGCGCTCCTGCTCGGACGGGTTCTACGAGAATCGAACGCGGCCGTGTCTGCTGTTCCAGATCAAGCGCTGCTCGGCGCCCTGCACCGGCGAGATTTCGCTCGCCGACTACAACAAGCTCGTGGAAGAAGCGCGCGACTTCCTCTCGGGCAAGAGCCGCAAGGTGCAGGATGACCTCGCGCAGGCCATGGAAGGGGCTTCGGCGGCGCAGGACTACGAGCGCGCCGCCTTTTACCGCGACCGCATCGCGGCGCTCGCCACCATCCAGTCGCAGCAGGGCATCAATCCGAGCGGCGTCGAGGAAGCCGACGTTTTCGCCGTGCATCAGGACGGCGGGGTTACCTGCGTCGAGGTGTTTTTCTTCCGCGCGTTTCTGAACTGGGGCAACCGCGCCTTTTTCCCGCGCGCGGACCGTTCGCTTTCGACCGGCGAGGTGCTCGGCAGCTTCCTCGCCCAGTTCTACGACACGCGCCCCTGCCCGCGGCTGGTGTTGCTCTCGCACGAGATCGAAGACCAAGTGCTGCTGGAAGAAGCGCTGTCCACCCGCGCCGGCCATCGCATCGAGGTTCAGGTACCGCAGCGCGGGGAAAAGCGGGCACTGGTGGAGCACGCCTTGCTGAACGCGCGCGAGGCGCTCGGCCGCCGGATGGCCGAGGCCTCTTCGCAGGCGCGACACCTGAAGGCGCTCGCCGAGACCTTCGGGCTCGAACAGCCACCACGCCGGATCGAAGTCTATGACAACAGCCACATCACCGGCTCGAACCCGGTGGGCGTCATGGTGGTGGCCG
>JAABRB010000520.1 GCA_011391185.1 Betaproteobacteria bacterium | reverse complement strand
TCAGGGTCTTGGCCGGAAAGTCGGCCGGCACGATCGCGACCAGCGGCACCGAGGCGATCACGGTCACGCCGGCGAAATCCTTCACCGGATCGAACAGCACGTCCTTGTTGATGGCGCGCGCGATGGTGTGGCCGTTGGACGTCAGCATCAGCGTGTAGCCGTCGGGCGCGGCCTTGGCCACGGAGGTCGTGCCGGGAAGGCCGGGCTTGTTTTCCACGACGATCGTCTGCTTCCACATGGCGCCGAGCTTGTCGCCGAGCACGCGGGCCAGGCTGTCGGTGATGCTGCCGGCGCCGAACGGGACCACGATGGTGACGTTCCGGCTCGGATAGGCCTGCGCCGCCGCCTCGGACGAAGCCTGCAACAACGTGCCGAAGCCGGCGAGCGCGACGGCGCCCAGCGCGAGCCAGTATTTCCGAAACTGCTTCATGGCATCCTCCCCGATCGTTTCCCGTTAAAGCGGCGAACACGGTCTTCGCGTCGGTTTCTGCGCCGCGCGGCGTCCACCGCCATTTCGGGAATGGTCGCCTAGATCGCCCGCTTTCGCAACCGGTCAGTGCGCCGCCCAACAACAGTGGCCGGGGCGCGGCGCAATTACGCCCCGGCGCGGCGCTCCACGTTCGCAATCCGCACGGGCACGCCGAATTCCTTGCGGCACACGTCGGCGAGCAGGGCGATGCCCTGGCGAATTTCGTCCTTGGAGGGACTGGCGAAGCAAAGCCGCATGCGGCTCCTGCTGTGCGCGCGGTCGGTCGACCATTCCGGCCCCGGGTTGATCGCGACACCCGCCGCCAGCGCCTTGGGAAAGAGCTTCAGCGTATCGACCTGATCCGGCAGCTTGACCCACAGAAAAATGCCGCCCTTCGGATCGTCGAATTCCGCCGCCGTGCCGAATTGCTCGTTGAGCGCTTCCATCAGGGTTTCCAGCTTGCCGCGCAGGCCGCGCGTGAGCGCTGGGACATGCGCGGCGAAATGCGGCGCGCAATACTCGGCCAGCACCATCTGCTCGAGCGCGCCGGAACCCGCGTCGATTTTCTGCGCGAGAAAGCGCGAAAGCATTTCCCAGCCGGCGACGATGTAGCCGACGCGCAAGGCCGGCGCGATCGATTTGGAAAACGAGCCGATGTGGATGACGCCGCCGGTCTTGCTCATGGCGTAGAGCGCCGGCGGCCGGCGGCCATCCCAGATCAGGTCGGCGTAGCAGTCGTCCTCGAAAATCGGCACGCCGTATTCTTCCGACAGCTTCAGGAGTTCGATGCGGCGCCGCTCGCCCATGATGGTGCCGGTCGGATTCTGCACGGTCGGGATCGTGTAGATGTATTTCGCGCGGATGCCGCGCCGCTTGAGATCGGCGAGCGCGGCGGCCAGCGCGTCCATGCGCATGCCCTCGCCGTCGAGCGGAATGCCGGCGGCGTTGACGCCGAGCCGGGAATATCTCGTCAGCATGCCCTGATAGGTTTCCTGCTCGACGATGACGGTGTCGCCGCGCGCGAGCAGCGCGCCGTTGACGAGATCGAAGGCCTGCAACGAGCCCGAGACGATCAGGATGTCGTCGAACGTGCAGGAAATGCCGGCGTCGCGCTTGAGCTTTTGCGCGAGAAACTCGCGCAGCGGCCGGTAGCCCTGCGGCCCGCTGGCGAGGCCGTAGCTCGCGAGCGTCCGGCCCTCGCGCTGGAGCACCGCGTTCGCCGCCGCGATGAGGCCCTCGAGCGGAAGCTGATCGGCATCGTTGTTGCCGCCGGTGAAATTATATTTTGGCGCGCCCGTCCACTTGATCGCAGGCGGCGGCGACCCCGCCGGCAGCAGGGGCGCGAAATCGAACTTTCCAGATGGCATGGGCAGGGCGGCCTTTCTTTCACCTAGGGATACCATGCGCCGGTTTCCTGCGTCGGCCCCTTGGCGGAAACGGTGTGTCCCGTTGCAAGAACCTGCGGTATCCTGCCAATCGGGAAACGCGGGGAAACCGCCATGGCGATTGTTGAAAGCACCTCGAAGCGGCTGGTGTTGAAGTCGGGCTCGACGACGCTGACGCTCGACAAGGACACCGGCAAAATTACGCTGGAGCGCAAAGTCCTGTTGTGGCGGGCAAAGCCCACGGAGGCGGCGCTAGCCGATGTCACCGAGTTCACGGTCGATGCGGCCGTGGATCGCGCCTCGGGTGTCGAAGTTTGCAATACGATGGTGGTCTTTCGGGGTGACCAGGGCTGGGCGCTTCCGGCGGCGGACAAGAAAGAGGCGCAAGCGAACGCGGCCAAGATGCGCGAATTTCTCGGGCTCCGGGCGTAACGCCGCTTTACGTTCTGGATCGAAACGCGATTCAGGTCGGGAAGGGAGAGTTCGAAGCAAGGGGTCAGGCGATTTTCGTCAGTGCATTTTGCCGATAGCTTGGAAAAAGTCAGCTTAGTGCCAAAACCGGACCTCACTCCCAATGCCCGCAGCGTTGCGGCCAATTTTCCTTTGGCTATGCCTAGCCCAGCACTATGCTGCGTTCGAACGAATTTTTACGCACCTGACCAATCTCGCTCGGGACTACGGAGGCTCAAAAATGGCTGAACAGAAAATCCGCTTCGAGGATGGGGCGGCCTACGAGCGAATGATGGGAAAGTGGAGCCAGCTTGCAGGCAATATCTTCCTCGAGTGGCTGGCACCTTCTGCTGGCTTGAGATGGATCGACGTCGGCTGTGGCAACGGGGCGTTCACCAACATGATCGTTGAGCAGTGCGCGCCAGCTAAGGTCAATGGAATCGATCCCTCTGAAGGACAGCTTGCGTTTGCGCGCACACGACTGTCGGAGCGCGTGGTCGAGTTCGGGCACGGCGATGCAATGGCACTGCCCTTTCCGGACAAGACGTTCGATGTTGCCACCATGGC
>JAABRB010000519.1 GCA_011391185.1 Betaproteobacteria bacterium | reverse complement strand
GTCTCGATCCTGATGGCGGAATCGCATCTCGGCGCGGCCACCCGCATCGGCGACCGGCTCTATGCCATCGACCGTGGCGAGATCATTTTTCACGGGCTGCCGAAGGAAGCGCTCGCCAACGAAAAGGTGGTGAAGGCGCTGCGTGGCTGAGTGTCCGGCGCCGCTCGGGCGGTGGGTCTACGGAATGCTGCAATGAAAACGCGTGCTGCGTTCATTGTGCTCGCCATGGCGGCGACGCTCGCCACCGTGGCGAGGAGCGGCCACGAGCAGCCGGTCTATCCGTCTTATTATCCGCACGAGATCGAGATTTCAGCGCTCGATTCGGCACAGGCAGCCGCACTTCTCGCAACGGGCAAGCTGCACGCTTTCGTCGGCCAGCCACCGAGTTTCACCGGCTCGCCGCCGGACTCGGTGCGGGCGGTGGAGTCGCTCGGATCGTTCCTCGTGGTTCGCGCCAATCCGGTGCTGGCAGATGAAGAGTCCTCCTGTGCTGCCGTGCGTTCGTTCACTGCCGGCCTTGCCGGCCGGGCAGGGGATTTCGTCTTCCATCCCTATCCCGTGACGCCGATGCACGGCGATTATCTTCATCATGTCGATCTCGCTGAGACGGCCAAGGCGCGCTTTCTCGCGGCGAAAACAGACTTGGAGACACGCGAACTGAAGGTGCGGGCGAGCGGTGCGATCGCGCGTAATCTGGTCTGGCCGGCCTCGCTTGCAGAGGGCGCGGAGTGGGACGTGGAGATCGCGGCGGTAAGCGCCGCCGAGCTGGTGCTCTCCGGCACGCTTGCGATCAATGGTTGGCTCGGGCCCTCCTGGCTCAAGGAGGGCTGGTTCCACTCCCTTCTTCTGCTCGGCAGCTTATCGGGAGCACCGGAGGCGAGGGAACGCGCCGAATCTACCGCCAAGCGTCTGCAGGCGCATGATTTCCAAAGTCTGGCCGAGCGCATCAACCTTGAGCGCGAACTCGTCGCCGCGCTCACGCGCGGCTGCCGCGCGCTGGTCGTCGGCTACACGATTAAGCGCGAATATTTCAACACCGAGCTCTCGGCCGGAATAGAAAACATCGCGTTCGATTCCATCGCTGGCATGAACTCGGCGATCTTCCTGCGCACCGTAAAGCTCAAGGATTTTCCCTGGAACGGCGAGCTTGCGCTCGCACTCGCGACCCCGCCGGCCGCCGCCTGGAATCCCATAGCCGGCTTCACCGATCCGTTCGGGCGTCTGATGTGGTCGGCGATCGGCGATCCGGCGCTGCTACCCTCGCCCTATGGCTCGGAATGGATGTTCAATCGCGTCTCCGACGTCGAATCGGCGCCAGCCAAGAAAGCGGAGTGACGCCATGACGCCTTCTTTCCTGGTTGGTTGCAAATCGGTGATTATGTGTGCGCTGCTATTGATAGCGAGCCTTGCGGGCTCGGTGGCGCAGGCGGAGGAACTCACCTTCGATCTCAAGATCGAGCAGGGTCGCGTATCGCCGGCCATGCGTACCGTCCGCGTTAAGCAGGGCGACGTGGTTAAGCTGCGCTGGACTTCCGATCGTCTCGTTGCGCTGCACCTGCACGGCTACGACATCGAGCAGACGGTACAGCCCGGTGTCGTTGCGGAGATGAGCTTCACCGCACGGGCCGCCGGCAGGTTTGCAGTCTTCCGTGGAGTTCCGAAGTCGGGCGGCGCGCACTCCCACGAGGCGCCCATTGTCACGCTCGAAGTTCGCCCGCGTTAGGGCAGTGGCGCGCCTCCTCAAAACTCCGTTCGCGTATTGTGCCACCGCGCTGTTCGTCTGCCTGGCAGCCGTTTCGGCGAGCGCCCACGGATTCGGTCAGCGCTACGAACTGCCGCTGCCACTCTCGTTCTACTTCGTCGGCGGGGCGGCGGCGGTGGTGTTCTCCTTTGTGGTGGTCGGCCTGTTCATGCGGCAGGCACGGACGCCGTCGGCAAGCGCCCGCATCGATCTTCTCGCCCATCCCTTCGGGCGGCTGCTCGCGCGTCTGGCGCTGCCGCTCAAGCTGATCGCGTTTGTCCTCTTTCTTGTCGCGATTTACGTCGGCTTTTTCGGCAATCAGGACCCGTATCGGAATATCGCGCCGACGCTGGTCTGGATCATCGGCTGGGTCGGCCTCGCCTATGTCTCGGCGCTCATCGGCGACGTCTGGGCATTGATCAATCCGTGGCGCACGCTGTTCGACGCAGCCGATTCGCTCTACTGGCGAAACACCGGCCGCCCGCTCTCGCTCAACTGGCCTTATCCGTCTGCGCTCGGGGCATGGCCCGCGGTCGTGCTGTTGCTCGTGTTTTCCTGGATCGAGCTGGTCTATCCGAATCCCGCCGTGCCCCGGCACATCGCGGGCTTTGCGCTCGCCTATTCGGTGTTGACCTGGAGCGGGATGCTCCTATTCGGCCGCGACGCTTGGCTTCGGCATGGCGAGCTCTTCAGCGTCGTGTTTGGCACCTTCGCGCGTTTCGCCCCGACCGAAGTGATCGTCGCCGATCCGATGTCCGGGCGGCGTAGTTCCTGGACGCTCCGGCCGTTTGCCGCCGGGCTCGTGGGCGAGACCGCTTCGCCATCGATAGCCGCGTTCGTACTGCTTCTGCTCTCGACCGTCCTCTATGACGGGCTGCTCGGTACGCCGGAATGGGCAGTGCTGGAACGCGTGCTAACCGCGCCGCTCGCTAGCTTTGGCGAGCCGGCTGTTCTCGCGGTCCGAACCATCTGTCTCGTTGCTTTCTGGCTTCTGTTCCTCGGCACTTACCGGTTGGTGAGCGTGATCATGAGCTGGACAATGGGCGGCGTCCGCTCACCGCGGGAGATCGCGCAGAGTTTCGCCTTCACGCTGATTCCGATCGCGATCGGCTACCACGTGGCTCATTACTTCCTGT
>JAABRB010000054.1 GCA_011391185.1 Betaproteobacteria bacterium | reverse complement strand
GGTTTGAAATCCACGATGAGCTGCACCTGCCGCTCCGTCATCCCGCCGCCGACCGGAATGACGGCGGCACCAAGCGTTTCGCCCCCGTAGTGCGCCCCGAGCCCGCCGGTGAAGAGCCCGTACCCGTACGCGACATGGATCTTGTCGGTCGAGCGCCCGCCTGCGGCGCGAATCGATCGCGCCATGCAGTGCGACCACGTATCGATATCGCGTTTGGTGTAGCCGACGACGGTCGGCTTTCCGGTGGTGCCACTCGAGGCGTGAATGCGCACGATCTGGTCCATCGGCACCGCGAACATTCCGAACGGGTAGTTCTCGCGCAGATCCTGCTTGGTCGTGAACGGGAATCTGGCCAGGTCCGCCAGACTCTTCAGGTCGTCCGGGCTGACGCCGTGAGTGTCGAATTTGCGTCGGTAGTGCGGGACCTTCCGGTACGCATGCCCGAGGCTCCACTTGAGTCGCTCGAGTTGCAATGCGCGCAGCTCGTCGACGCTCGCCTTCTCGATCGGTTCGAGTTGATCGTGCAGGGTCATGCTTTTCTCCTGACGTGCTTGTTGCCCGGCGCGCAGTGGGAAAACCTGAACGGATGCCCGAGTGAAGCAGCCTCGCGCAATGCCCGCTTTATCCCAGATCAAATTCGGGTCGCCCGAGCGGAGCGTTTCCGCCGTCCTACTTCCCCGCGAATCGGGGCGGCCGCTTTTCGAGAAAAGCGGTCACGCCCTCGCGATAATCCTCCGTCCGGCCAAGCACACGTTGCAAATCCCGTTCGAGGTCGAGCTGCTCGTCCAGCGAATGGAGTGCCGACGCCTGCAGCGCGTGCTTGATGGCGGCGAGGCCCCGGGTTGGCTGCGTGGCGAGTTGGCGGGCAAGTGCGTGCGAGTCATTGGCGAGCGCCGCATCGTCGACACATCGCCAGATCAGCCCGATACGCTCCGCTTCCTCGGCAGAGACCCGGTCGCCGAGGAGCGCCAGCCCCATTGCGCGCGCGCTTCCGACCAGGCGGGGGAGGGTATACGTCCCGCCCGAGTCGGGCACGAGTCCGAGCTTGCAGAATGCCTGGATAAAACTCGCGGAACGGCCGGCAAGTACGATGTCGCACGCGAGCGCAACGTTTGCGCCGGCGCCTGCCGCCACGCCGTTCACCGCGCAAATGACCGGCTTGGGCAAGGCGCGCAACCGGCGTACCAGCGGGTTGAAGTGTGCGTCGAGCGATGCGCCCAGATCGGGTGGCGGCGCATCGGGGGCGAAGCGGCGTTCCGAGAGGTCCTGTCCCGAGCAGAACGCCCGGCCTGCGCCGGTGAGGAGGACCGCGCGAACATCCTCCCGCTGCGCGATCTCCCCCAGCGCGTCGCGCAATCGCTGATGCATCTCCGGATTGAAGCTGTTCAGCCGGTCCGGCCGGTTCAGCGTGACCACCGCATAGCCATCGGTGATCTCGAGCCGGATGCTGGGTTCGCTCATTGGCGCTCCGTGCTGCTACGAAAGATCGAAAGATTACCTCAACGGACCTTCGGTTCGACATCCGTGTCGTCGAAAGATCGTCATGCGCGGAGCGGAAACATGTCACGCCTTCTTCAATAGCGGAGCACGTCAGGTGACATTCTGCCTGGCAGGATGATGCGCGTGGACCATACTGCGCATGTCCCCTCGAAGGTTTTCCCATGCCCCACCGCGAATTCTGCTGCAACGATCTTCCGCCGAAAAGTCTCGTGTTCAGCATGGGTGCGATCACCGTTCTGATCGGCCTAGGCGCGTTGGCGCTCGGCTACGGTCTGGTGCCCGTGGAAGTGGAGTGGCTTCGGGCGCCGCGCTGGATGATGAAGGGGGCCGGCCTGATGTTCATCCTCGGCGGAATCGCCATCACCCTCGTCGCCTTGCCGGCGCATCGGCGCGATCGCTCGCATCAGGCTTGACGGCGCCCGGTTCGGCGTGCCCGGCTTCCCGAATCCCGGGAACGTATTCGATCAAACCGTCACGTGCCAATGCGCCTCGGCGCACGCGCATGCCTGCCCCATCGGTGCGGGAATCGCATGATCCATTAGGCACTTAGGCCCGAGTGCCGGGCGTTTGACCCGGCGCCTTGCGGCCGTGCGGCAGGCCTACTTATACTCGGGCTGGGATCGCGTCGTCGACAGAGCGCGACCACACCGCGAAGGAGGGGTCAATGGGTTCGCACTCGACCGAGGCGATCCGAGGTGTCGCACTCGTCGGACACACCGGTTCTGGAAAAACCCTGCTTGCCGAGGCGCTGCTTCAGCATGCCAAGGTGATCCCGGCGATGGGCACGATCGAGCGTGGGACCACGGTCTGCGATTTCGACCCGCTGGAGAAGGAATACCAGCATTCGTTGCGCGCGGCGGCCGTTTATTTCGAGACCGACGGAACGCGGATTCATCTCATCGATACGCCCGGAGCGCCGGATTTTCTCGGGCAGTCGATCGGCAGCCTGGCTGCCGTGGACACGGCCGCGGTCGTGATCAACGCGCAGACCGGGATCGAGCTCACCACGACCCGCATGATGGAGTGGGCCGAGTCCTTCAAGTTGTGCCGGATGATCGTCGTCAACCGGATCGATGGCGAAGCGGTGGATCTCCCCGGACTCGTCGATCGGATCCAGGAGGCGTTCGGCAAGGAGTGCCTGCCGATCAACCTGCCTGCCGGGGGGGGCAGGCGCGTCGTGGATTGCTTCTTCAATCCTTCCGGCAATTCCGATTTTTCATCCGTCGAGCAGGCACATAGCGCGTTGGTCGACCAGGTGGTCGAGGTCGACGAGGAACTGATGGCGGTCTATCTCGAAAAGGGCGAGATCTCGCCGGAACAACTGCACGCCCCCTTCGAGAAGGCGCTTCGTGAAGGGCACCTGATCCCGATCTGTTTCGCCTCGGCAAAGACCGGGGCCGGCGTGAAAGAGCTGCTCGACCTCCTGGTAAAGCTCGCGCCCAATCCGGCCGAAGGCAATCCGCGGCCTTTTCTCCGGGGCGAGGGCGACAAGGCGGAGGAGTTTCATGCCGAGCCCGATCCGGCGAAGCACGTGATTGGCCACGTGTTCAAGGTGGCGGTGGATCCGTTCATGGGCAAGCTCTCCTATTTCAAGGTCCACCAGGGCACGATCACGAAGGACAGCCAGCTCTTCATCGGTGACGGCCGCAAGCCCTTCAAGGTCGGGCATTTATTCATGGTCAAGGGCAAGGACCTCGTCGAAGTCCCCGAGGGTGTGCCGGGCGATATCTGCGCAGTGGCGAAGGTCGACGAGATCCAGTTCGACAGCGTGCTGCACGACTCGCACGACGAGGACCATATTCATCTTCGGCGGCTCAAATTTCCCGATCCGATATTCGGATTGGCCATCGAGACCGCGAAGCGGGGCGACGAGCAGCGGCTCTGGGATGTGCTCGAAAAGCTCGCCGCGGAGGACCCGTGCATCGTGGTGGAGCGGGTCAAGTCAACGAACGAGACCGTGGTGAAAGGGCTTGGGGAGCTCCATCTGCGTACCCTGCTCGAGCGCATGGCTTCCCAATACAAGCTCGAGGTGAAAACCCATCCGCCGCGCATCGCCTACCGCGAGACGATTACCGCGCCGGCCGAGGGTCACAACCGCCACAAGAAGCAGACCGGCGGCGCCGGTCAGTTCGGCGAAGTGTTCCTGCGCATCCAGCCGCTGGCGCGGGGCGCCGGGTTCGAGTTCGTCAACGAAGTCAAGGGCGGGTCGATTCCCGGCCAGTACATTCCCGCCGTCGAAAAGGGCGTGCAGCACGTCCTGGAGTCCGGCGCAATCGCCGGTTACACCATGCAGGATGTCCGCGTCACCGTTTACGACGGGAAGAGTCACCCGGTCGACTCGAAAGAGATTGCGTTCGTCTCGGCGGGTCGCAAGGCGTTTCTCGAGGCGGTCGGAAAAGCGCGGCCGATCGTTCTCGAGCCCATCGTGAACATCGCGGTCACGGTTCCCGAGGGCTCCATGGGTGACATCACCGGTGATCTCTCCTCCAAGCGCGGGCAGATCACGGGAACCCAGTCGCAATCGGGGGGCATGCTGACGATCTCGGGTCACGTGCCGTTATCCGAGCTGAGCAACTATCAATCACGCCTGAAATCGGTCACTGGCGGCGCGGGCTCCTATAGCATCGCGTTCAGCCACTACGAGCCGGTGCCCCCGAACGTCCAGCAACAGCTGGTCAGCGATTTCCGCGCGCCCGTGAGCGAAGACTGAGAGGTCTGATCGCGCGGGCGTCCGGCGCCGCCGTCGCAGCCCGCTTCGGCGAGCGGCTTGAGCAGCGCGGCCAGAGACACGAGGTCATGGCGATTGTGATCCAGGACCTTCGGCAGCGGCGTGACGTCACCGAAGCGCATGAAGCGCCGGAACACTTCCGGCACGAGGCTGCCGGGCAGATCGTCAACGCGGGAGAAACCGAGTGCGCGCTCTTCCGCGGTGCGTAACCGGCAGTCGGGCCAATCGCGACGAAACGCGCGGCGCACGGGGTGAAGCAGGTCGATATGCTCCGACCCGCCGAGCGGATCCGGTGTCTGAAGAAGCCGCGCACGCGTGCGAATCAGCGGCGCATCGAAGCTCTTGCCGTTGTAAGACACCAGGCAGTCTCCCGCTGACAGGAACGAGCGGACAGCGTCGATCAATGCGGCCTCGGCGGCGAAACTCGCCATGAGAAGCTGCCAGAGACGCAACGCGTCGCGCTCGAAGCGCGCGAGCCCGACGAGAAAGGCGATCGTCCCGGTGCCGCCAGCGAGTCCGCTCGTCTCGGTGTCGAAGAACACGAGGCGGTCCGGATCACGGGTCCGTGCACCGAGCGATTCGAGCAGAGGGGGCACCGCTTCACGCGCCAGACCGATCCGGATTCTACCGTGCGCATGATCGAGCGGCAGACGCCGTTCGACCGCGAGCAGTTGCGGCGCCAGCCACCGGCCGCTCGTCATCCGGGCGAGAGCTGTGTCGCGGGACGCGTTCGCGTCGGTCGATGCGCGGCCCCGCATGCGCGCGATTCGCGCGGCGAGCGTCGGCGGGAGGGTTGCTGACGGCTGCGGCGTCGTGGCACGAGGGGTGGCAGGAGTGCCGGGGGACGACCGCAGCCGCAGCAACCGGTCGCGCAGATCGGCAGGGATTGCCGCCGGCGTGTTCAGATCCTGGGGCAGGGCTTCTCTCGAAAACATTCGAAACAATCGACGAGTTGTGCGTTACTGGACGGCCGGGCGGTCCTGCCGCTGCAGCGAGGTCGAATCCTCCTGCAGCAAGTCGATTACGCGAAGCGCGGCAACGCGTGCTGACAGTCGCCTGCCGCTCGAATCCGCCAGAACCGGCCCCACGCACGCGGGACAGCCATCCTTGCACGTGCAGCGTGCAACGACATCGGCTGCGCGCGCGAGCACCTCGGCGCGCAAGTCGAACAGCGGCGCTGCGAGGCCGATTCCGCCCGGGTAGTTATCGTAGAGAAAGACGGCTGGGCGAAACGCGATCGCGTCGTGGGCAAGATCGAAGTTCCTACCGTCGCGTGCACATGCGCTTGCGCGTCCGTCCGGTCCGACCACTGCCGACCACTCGCCGTTTCCATCGCCGACTGCGCGACCGATGTCGCGCGTCTCGGCAAGCGAGAGAAGGGCGGCGATGTGGTGCAGTGCATACGCGGCGCCGAGAAAACCATCGAGCGCTTCGTGGCGACTCCCGAATGCCTGCTCGAGCGCCTGCGGCTGCGTCTCCCACCACACTGCAGTGGTGTGCATCTCCTGGTCGGGAAGGTTCACGTTTCCGTAGCCGATGTTCTCGTGGGTGTAGTAGCGGATCTTCTTGTAGCCGGCGACGCGCCGCACGACGTGAACTTCGCCGTGGGCGCAGCGCGCACGCGCGCGCTCGTCACCCGCGAACTCGGCGAGGATCTTGAGCCGGGTGTAGTCGATTGCATCGGTGTAGTAGTCGGCCTGGATCCGGCGCACATAGGCCTTGCGACCGACCCAGTCGAGCTTCTCGACCTGCCAGGGCGCTGCCTGGATCATGTAGATCGCGCCCTCGTAGAGCGTGACCGCCGCGCTGGAATAATCGACTTCGGCGATCACGGTGCGACGCCCGTCGGTCACGTCGATCACGACGAAGTTTCCATTCGCCACGGAGCGCAGACTGACGCTGTTGGCAGGGTAGCTGTCGGCGATCCAGTGCCAGCTTGCGTCTTCGCGATGGATGATACCTTCCGCAGCAAGATAGTCGAGCGCGGCGCGCAGGTCCTCGCCGCCGAATCGATCGCCATCGTGAAACGGCAGCTCGAATGCGGCGCAGCGGATATGGTCCATCAGGATGAGCAGCTGATCGGGATCGATGCGGGCATGCTCGGGACTCGCCCCGAGGAAGAACTCCGGATGCCGCGCGAGGTACTGATCGAGGAGATTGGAAGAGGCGACGAGGACGCCGAGCGCAGTACGCTGACGGCGCCCGACGCGACCGAATCGCTGCAGTGCGCCTGCCACGGAACCGGGATAGCCATTCAGTACGCAGACATCGAGCGCGCCGATGTCCATGCCCAGTTCGAGCGCAGAGGTGGACACGACGCAGTCCAGGTTGCCGGCGCGCAGCTTACGCTCCTTGTCGCGCCGCTCGGCCGGCAGATAGCCGCCGCGATAGGCGGCCACGCGCGCTGGCTTGCGCGGATCAGCATCGAACGTGTCCTTCAGGTACTTGGTCAGCACCTCGACCTCCAGGCGCGTGTTCGCGAAGACGATCGTCTTCAGCCCGAGCTTCAAGGCCAGTCGCGCGATACGGGTCGTTTGCGAGCGGGCCGATGCACGCAGTCCGAGATCCGCATTGATGACCGGCGGATTCCAGACGATGAGGACTTTCTTGCCTTGCGGCGCACCGGTCTCGTCGACAACCGACACCGGCTCGCCGAGCAGCCGCGCGGCGAGCTCGCCCGGATTGGCGATTGTGGCGGAGCAGAGGATAAAGACCGGATCGGATCCGTAGAAACGGCAGATGCGCCTGAGCCGACGCAGGACGTTCGCCATATGGGCGCCGAACACACCCCGATAGGTGTGGAGCTCGTCGATCACCACGTAGCGCAGGGTCTCGAAGAACTGCGCCCATTTGGTGTGATGAGGCAGGATGCCCGTGTGCAGCATGTCGGGATTCGACACGACGATGTCGCCATGCGTGCGTACGGCGCGTCGTGCGTCGCCCGGCGTATCCCCGTCGAAGGTGCACGCGCGTACGCTCAGGGCGCCGGCAGTGTTCAGTTCGAGGATCTCAGCGACCTGATCCTGCGCGAGCGCCTTGGTCGGGAAGAGATACAGCGCTTTGGCGCGACTGCCGAGCACCGCGCTCAGCACTGGCAGGTTGTAGCAGATCGTCTTGCCGGAGGAGGTTGGCGTCACCACTACGGTATGACGCCCCGCCGCGACGTGATCCCACGCTTCGCGCTGGTGGGAGTAGAGCTTCCCGATGCCGCGAGCACGCAGCGCGGCGACGATGCGGGCATCGAGCCCGGATGGAAATTCGGCATGGCGTGCCGCGCGGGCCGGGATGACCAGCTCGCCGGCGATTTGCCCGGCGTGGCGCCTGGCAAGCAGTTCGATGAGCGTCTCGGCGCGATTGCGCAAGTGACCCTGCGCGGGGTGCGCTTCGAGATCTGCGTCAATCAGAGTAAGCTGGCTGTTGCGCAGCGTCGGCGGGCCGGCACTGTGTGCGCCCGGGCCTGATCCGTCGTATGCCTGCATCGCCCCTCCCGCATTGTTCTGTGGCGAGGATGCGGGAGTAGCAGGCTCACTGGATGAGCCAGCGTGCCGTCGGGCGGTCGTCTACCCGAGCGGGCCGTTCGGCGTCACGAGCACTTTGCCGGTGCGGCGATAGGCATTGGCCTGGGCGACCGCCTGGGCGATCGCTTCGATCGGATAAGTCGCCTCGACCGGGACGCGGAGCGAGCCGTCCGCAATCCGGCCCGCCAGCATTCCATATAGTTCTCGAATTTCCGCCGGCGTCATGCGCTGCAAGGTCGGCATCAGCCAGAACCCGGTGAGCCAGAGCCGCTTGAAAACGGTCTGATGGCCGGTCAGTTGCGGGTTTTCGCCCGAGAGGAGACCGTAGTTGACGATGATTCCCTCGTCGGCGAGGCAGTCGCCGAGCCGTACGACCTGAGTCCCGCCCACGGCATCGATCGCGAGGCGGATCGCCGCGCCATCCGTGGCGGCCCGCACGCGCTCGGCCAGATCCGGGCCGTCCACGACCACGACGTCGGCGCCGAGCGTGTGAAGTTCGTCCGCGAGCCCCGCGCGTCGCACGACGTTCATCGACCGAATGCCCGCAGCCTTCGCGAGCTGGATGAGGCAATGTCCGACGCCGGAATTCGCAGCACTCTGGATCAGCCATTCGCCGGGCTTCAGATCGACGTACTTCGTCATCATGAGGTGCGCAGTGGGCGGATTGACTTTCAGCATCGCAAGCTGCAACGGGTCGACGTTCGCCGGAACCTTGACGAGCTGGGCAGCCTTGGCCTTCTTGCGCTGGACCCAGTTCTCGCGGTCGAGCGGGATGACGAGGTCGCCCTCGGCTAGATCCCGCACGTCACGACCCCGGCTGATCACCCGGCCGACGCACTCGGCGCCGAGCCGCGCCGGTAGCGGCGGACGGACCGCGTAGCGTCCCTCGATCGTCAGCAGGTCGGCGGGATTGATCGGGAACGCCAGGACGTCGATGACGGCCTCGTCCGGCGCCGGCGCACCGACATCGTCGACGTCCACGCAGCGAATGACTTCGTCGGGTTTTCCGAAAGCGGCGAATTGCGTGATTTTCATCGTTCGTGACACCTGATGGGTTGTACCGGACTGGATTGCTTGCGCGCGCGGCATCGAGCAGCGTGAGTTCGCGCTCGATGTCGATACCGCGTTCAACGGTAACACTCCGCGCAACCTTCGGTCAGATCGCCGGCACGAGCGGGGATTCCCCTTGATTGTCAGTGTGATAGGTGCAGGGCTTGATTGCGGCGAATTGGGGTCCACATAAGGCATGTCAACAGCTCTCGCATGCCGGCTCGGCATGCTGCACCCGAACGGATCGATTCATGACGACCCGACACCCGCGCAGCTGGATGTGGGCCCAGGCCCTCCAGATGCTGGACGAAGCCGACCGGCTGCAGCGCCGCTTCTTCACTGAAGTGGGGCCGCGAGAGCACGCCGCGCCGACCTGGGAGCCGCCGGTTGACGTGTTCACCGCGGACGACGAGGTGTGGCTGTTCTTTGCGGTGCCGGGTGTTGCCGCGGAACAGGTGCAGGTGCTCGTGGACCCCGCCGGCGCCCTCGTGGTGCAAGGCGAGCGGCAGCTGCCCGTGGTTGCGCGCTCGGGAAGCATTCGGCGGCTGGAGATTCCGCATGGCCGGTTCGCGCGGCGGGTGCCGCTGCCGGCCGGCCGATTCGAACTCTTCGCGCAACAATTCGATCGCGGCTGCCTCGTGATCGGATTGCGGCGCATCGCGTGAGAGAAGCCATGACGATGAACCTCGAACACGGCATGACCGGGCAGGCGAAGCCACCCGCTCCGGATCAGACCGCCGCATCGACCCCGCAAGTGTCGATACCGGAGGACGCACTGGTGCTCGTGCCGGTGCGCAACCTGGTGCTGTTTCCGGGCATGATCCTGCCCGCGACGGTCGGACGCGAGGCGTCCCTCGCCGCGGCCCAGTATGCGGTGAAAAACGATCGTCCGGTCGGACTGCTCCTGCAGCGGGATCCGGCCGTTGACGAACCGCATACGCAAGATCTGCACCCGGTTGGAACGGCCGCGCAGATTCTGCGCTATGTGACGACCCCGGACGGCACGCACCACATCGTGTGCCAGGGCGAGGAACGCTATCGCGTGGTCGAATTCCTCTCGGGCTACCCGTTTCTCGTCGCGCGCGTCGAGCGGCAGCGCGATGACGAAGCGATGGGCAAGGAACTCGAGGCCCAGCTTTTCCAGCTGCGCGAGCGTGCCACCGAGGCGCTCGAACTCCTGCCGCAGACGCCGCCGGAACTTCTGCAGGCCGTGCAGGCCTTCAAGTCGCCGGGCCCGCTCGCCGACCTCATCGCGGGATTCATGGACGTCGCCGCATCCGAGAAGCAGTCGGTGCTCGAGACATTCGACGTGTCCGCGCGTGTGGATAAAGTGCTCGGGATGCTGGCGCATCGCATCGAAGTGCTCAAGATCTCGCGCGACATCGGCACGCGCACCCAGGCGACCATGGACGAGCGCCAGCGCGAATACGTCCTGCGCGAACAGCTGCGCCAGATCCAGAAGGAGCTCGGCGAAGGCGAAGGTGCCGGCCAGGAGCTGGCCGAGCTGCGCGAGGCCGTCGAGCAGGCGGGCATGCCCGAGGAGACGCTCGCCCATGCGAAGAAGGAGCTCAAGCGCCTGGAACGCATGCCCGAGGCCTCGGCCGAGTACTCGATGGCGCGCACCTACCTCGATTGGCTGGTCGAGCTGCCGTGGTCGAAGACCACCGAGGGCACGATCGATATCGCAGAAGCGCGGCGAATCCTCGACGAAGACCACTTCGGGCTGGACAAGATCAAGCGCCGCATCGTCGAGTTTCTCGCGGTCCGCAAGCTCAATCCGGGAGGGCATGGTCCCATTCTGTGCTTCGTCGGCCCGCCCGGCGTTGGCAAGACTTCGCTCGGCCAGAGCATCGCCCGCGCGCTCGGCCGCAAGTTCGAGCGTGTCGCGCTCGGCGGTGTCCACGACGAGGCGGAAATCCGCGGTCACCGGCGCACCTACATCGGTGCGCTCCCCGGCGTCATCATCCAGGGCATCAAGAAGGCCGGCACGCGCGACTGCGTGATGATGCTCGACGAGATCGACAAAGTGGGGGCAAGCGCGTATCACGGCGACCCGTCCTCGGCCCTCCTCGAGGTTCTCGATCCGGAGCAGAACAAGGCGTTTCGCGACACTTATCTCGGCGTGACGTTCGATCTGTCGCGCGTGATCTTCATCACCACGGCGAACATGCTCGATACGATTCCGGGCCCGCTCCGCGATCGCATGGAGATCATCCAGTTGCCCGGTTACACCGCCGAGGAGAAGCTCGAGATCGCCAAGCGCTATCTGGTGAAGCGCCAGCGCGAGGCCAATGGCCTAAAACCCGGTCAGGCGACGATCACCGACGCGGCGCTCGAGGCAATCGTCGGGGACTACACGCGCGAGGCGGGCGTGCGCAACCTCGAACGCGAGATCGGTTCGGTGCTGCGCAATGCCGCGACCCGCGTAGCCGAGGGCAGCGCGGAAGCCATCTCGATCGATCGCGCGGATCTCGTGGAAGTTCTCGGCCCCGCGAAGTTCGAGGCGGAAATCGCGCTGCGTACGTCAATGCCGGGTGTTGCGACCGGCCTCGCCTGGACGCCGGTCGGCGGCGATATCCTGTTCGTCGAAGCGAGCCGCACGCCCGGGGCGGGCAAGCTCATACTCACCGGCCAGCTCGGCGACGTCATGAAGGAAAGCGCGCAGGCGGCGCTCACGCTCCTCAAGTCACGTGCCGAATCGCTGGGCCTGCCGACGGACTTCGACAAGTGGGACATTCACGTCCATGTGCCGGCCGGGGCGATTCCCAAAGACGGACCGAGCGCCGGCGTCGCGATGTTCATGGCCCTGACGTCGCTCTATTCCGGTCGGACGGTGCGCAGCGATACCGCGATGACCGGCGAGATCAGTCTGCGCGGGCTGGTGCTGCCGGTCGGCGGGATCAAGGAAAAAGTCCTGGCCGCACTGCGCGCGGGGATCGAGACCGTGATGCTGCCGGCCCGCAACCGCAAGGACCTCGTCGACGTGCCGCAGGGCGCCCGGGACCGACTTGATTTCGTCTGGCTCGAGACTGTTGACGATGCCATGCGGCACGCGCTTGCGTCCGCAGAAGTGCCAAGTCCGGTTCCCGCCGAGTGCACTTGACGCCCGGTCGGAACGCAGACACCGCGCGTCCGGGCGATCAGTCCGAGGGCGGCTGCCGAGTCCGGGCGAGGTAATGATGCATGCGCCGGAGATCGCCGGTGTCGGATCGGAGACGGGAATGTCGTCGGATCGCCACAGACTGCCAGTCGGAGGGCGTCCCACACATGACGCCGGAGGGTGATGCAGGCGAAACACGGGAATTGCGTCCCACTCGTCGGCCAGACGGTGCCGTTCGTGCGGAATGCTGCCTTTGGCTCTGGCGCGCGCGCACGTAAACTTTGGCTTAGGGCGGGATGCCCGCAGGCTGATTGGACCCGCGCGAATCGCTTGCTATCTCGGTCGCGGAGCCCGGCAGATGGAGAGGAAATTCGTTCGTGTCTAATGCCACACCTGCATACGACGGTGGTGCCATCGTCAACCAGTGCCGCGAGGCGGTCCGGACGCGGCTGGGTGCGCAACTTCCGCCGCTCCTGGTGTCGCTTGCAAACGGGCTCCTCAAGGAGAGCCAGGCGAGCGGGGATCGCGAGGAGCGCGATCAGTATTCGGGCGCGGTGCACCGCCTCCGCGAGAGGCAGGACGCGTTTGTCGAGGCCTTCCAGAGGGAGTTGGTCGCGCGGATCGATGCGTCGACGCAGGCCCTCCAGAGCGGACGGGATCGGGGCGGAGGTGAAGAAGACCTCTCCATGCTCAAGACGAATCTCCTGGAAAACCAGGTTGCAGTGAATAAGCTTGCCGTGCAACTCAAACAGGCCGCAGGCGCCGAGCTAGCGCAGTTCTCCGGGCGAATCGCATCCGCGTTTGGCCTCGGTGCGCTGGACGACGGCGACAATCCGGTCGGACCGATGGCCATTGCGTTCGCGGTGTACGCCGGTGTCGACGCACTCGACATTAAGAGTCGCGCAGCGCGCGCAATTCGTCCCGGTCTCGAGAAACAGCTTGTCGCGCCCGTCTGTGACCTCTACCGCGTGATGAACAGCGCCCTCGAACGCGCCGGTATCGTACCTGCCGTTCCGCGCGGCGCCGCCACCCAGGAATCGTCGCCTGCGGGAGGTCTACCGGGGGCAGGCAGCGAGCAGAGTTCCCAGCCGTCGCCAGCGGCGCAAGCCGCCGCCGCGCAGACGGTGTCCGCCATGCTGGGCGTCGCGGCGGTGCCGCCGCCAGTGGCAATGTTTCTGACGGAGACCTGGGCGCTGGTGCTGGCCCGCGCTCATGCGCTGGGAACCAGCAGCGCGCAATGGCGTGACGCCGTCGACGTGATGAACGAACTGATCGCCAGCGTGAAACCCGGCATCGATCCGGCGGAGCGTGCACGCCTGAAGGGTGTGCTACCCGGGATGCTCAAGAAGATCCAGGCCGGAATGGATGCCGTCGCCCTCGATGCGGGCAAGCGCAAGGCGGTGCTCGACATGCTGATGGTCCACCATCGCGAAATCCTCCTCGGTAGCGCGCGACCCGCGCACGCCTGAATCCGCACAAAAAAATGACGGCCCGCAGGCCGTCAATAGGGAGGAAGCGCGCGATGACCCGCGCCTTCGGAGGTAGCAGGCCGGTGGGGCCGGCCTGCGAATCCGACTATAGGGCAGTCGCGCGAGGCACGCAATATGACGCTGTCCTAGGACGCCACCGGACGCTTGCCCGCCCGACTCGGCCGCAATCGCATAAGCCTTTGAAACGGAGCACGGAACAGTTCGCGGAGGGCTTGCGAGACTTAGGCCGCATGGCCTAGTGCCGTCCCGTCGGCCAACCACCCGGAACCGGACCGGAACGCTGCCAAAATGCCCCGCCACTCATGCCGACCGTTGCGGCGGCGGGCGGCAATCTAGAGGCAACCGAGCACCTCTTCGCCATGTCCACCTGTGTCGGGATGGTCGATCACATGCGCGACCTTGCCATGCTCGTCGATGATGAAGGTGACGCGCTCGTACGCGCCCAGGAG
>JAABRB010000518.1 GCA_011391185.1 Betaproteobacteria bacterium | reverse complement strand
AATCCGAAGATCGCGATCTTCTACTTCGCGTTCCTGCCGCAGTTCGTATTGCCTGCTGCCCGGCATCCGACGCTGACCGTCCTGGCGCTCGGCATGGCGTTTGGCGCGTTGACCTTTCTGGTCAAAGGGCCGGTCGGCGTGTTCGCGGGTGCGCTGTCAGGCTGGTTGCGCAACCATCCGGGCGTGCTGACATGGGTCTACCGATCCAGCGGCGCGGTACTCGTGGGGCTCGGTGTGCGACTTGCATTCGAGCGGCGCTGAATTCCGGAATTGCTCAATCAGGAGTAGCGATCATGAAAGTCGACGGCGGCTGTCACTGCGGATTCATCAAATTCGAAGCGGAGGTCGATCCCGAGAAGACCATGATCTGCCACTGCACGGACTGCCAGACCATTTCGGGGACGGCGTTTCGCACGGTCCTGCCAGTCGGCAAGGACCAGTTTCGGATGCTGGGTGGACAGCCGAGAATTTACGTGAAGACCGCCGAGAGCGGCGCCAAGCGCGCGCAGGCGTTCTGTCCGGAATGCGGCACGGCGCTCTATGCGTCGGCCGTGAGCGACCCTCCGACCTTCAACCTGCGCGTGGGCACGCTGCGCCAGCGGGCCGCGCTACCCCCCAAGGTGCAATACTGGACACGCTCTGCGTTACCCTGGGTGATGGACCCGGGGTCGTTCGGCCAAGCCCCTTTGGAGAGCCTCCATCCGCGCGGTCAGGGCGGTTGAACTGACCTGACTGTATTCCCGGCAGGCAGCGAATGCGAAGAAAAATCCGGTCGTCGCGCGACGACGCCGAACTGACGCAGCGTCGCACGCGGCCGAAACTCGGCGCCGGATGCGACGTTCAATCGACAGGGCACACTCGAAAAAGGAGCACGCAGGCATGGCGGATCCGCTCGCGCAATTCAGTCTCGAGGGGAGAGTGGCCGTCGTCACGGGCGCCACCGAAGGCATCGGCAGGGGACTGGCGGTCGGGCTCGCCCAGGCAGGCGCAGACGTCGTGGCCTGCGGCCGGCGCGAGGACGTGCTTCGTGAGGTGCAAACCGAGATTGCGCAGACCGGACGGCGCGGCGAAACGTGTCCGCTCGATGTGTGCAACAGGGCCGACATCGAGCGCCTGATGGATTTCACCCTGCAGCAGTTCGGCAAGGTGGATATCCTGGTCAATGCGGCAGGATACACCGTGACGAAGCCGGCATGGGACATGGCCGATGACGAGTGGGATCGGATGGTCGACACCGGATTCAAGGGGCTTTTCTTCTGCTGCCAGATCATCGGCTCCGCCATGCGCACCCGCGGTTACGGGAAGATCATCAACCTGAGCTCGACTTTCAGCCGGAGCATCATCAAGGGTCGCTCGGTGTACGGCGGCATCAAGGCTGGCGTGACACACCTGACCGAGGCGCTCGCCATGGAGTGGGCGCCCGACGGGATCCGCGTGAACGCGCTTGCGCCGACCGCCGTGCTCACGCCGAGCCGAGCAGGCCTTTTGCAGGGTGAAGTGCTCGAGCGAATCCTCGCGCGCATTCCGCTGGGGCGGCTTGCGACCCTCGAAGATCTCGCGGGCGCCGCAGTCTATCTGGCGAGCCCGGCATCCGATTTCGTCACCGGCCAGACACTGTTCGTGGATGGCGGCTGGGTGGCGGCGAGCTGACGCGCGCGAACGGGCATGCGCCCGCTCGCGCAGCTTTTCTCGTCGTCGATGATTGACGTCCAGTGGTCAGGCGAGCAGGCTGCGCACGCCGTCGTAGAGGAGCTTGCACCCGGTGAGAAACACGAATCCGTAGACAATCCGGAAGAAGGCGGTACGGCTGATGTGTTTGCGCAGCAGGATGCCGAGCACGATGCCGGTCGCTGCGGCGGGTGCGAGCACGGCTGACGTCGCAAGATTGGTGGCGTCGAACAGGCCGAGTGCCATGTAGGGAACGACCTTCGTCGCATTGATCACCGCAAAGAATACGATTGTGGTGCCCGCGAACAGCGCCTTGTCGAGGTGTTGCCGCAGCAGGTAGAAGTTGAGCGGCGGGCCGCCCGCGTGCGTGACGAAGCTCGTGAACCCCGAAACCGTGGCCCAAACGCGGCCGCTCGTGTCGCTGGCGCGGGTCGCGCGCGACGTGGTCGGGCGCAGACCGTCCAGAACGAAAGCGAGCGAGATCACCCCGAGCAGGATCCGGATCCAGTGATCGGCGAGGAAGCGGAACGACAGCCAGCCGATCAGGATGCCCACGAGCCCGGCAGGAAGGATGATGCGCATGATCCGCCGGTCCCATTGGCCGCGGTACGCATACAGACCGACTGCATCCATCAGGATGAGGATCGGCAGCATGATGGCGGCAGCCCGGGCGGGGGCAATGGTGATGGCGATCAGCGGCACGGCGAAACTGCCGATGCCGCCGCCGAATCCGCCCTTGGCGACACCGGTCAGGACGACCGCCGGGAGGGCGGCCGCGTAAAACCACGGGTTGTCGACGATCCCCGAGATCAAGCGCGTGCGCCTGGAACGACCCTCATCGCCCGGAGGGGCTCTCGCCGGCTGCCTGATCGCGCAGCACGCGCTTCAGGATCTTGCCGGTGGCGCTTTTCGGCAGCTCCTTGACGAACTCGACCTTCGCGGGGGCTTTGTACACCGCGAGACGGTCGCGGCAGTACTTCACGATCTCGTCACCGGTTGCGTGCTGGCCTTCCCTGAGGACGATTGCGGCGCGCACCTGCTCGCCCTTCGCGGCGTCCGGCGCACCGTATACCGCGATCTCCTTCACCGCGGGGTGCCGGTAAAGAACGTTCTCGACCTCGGCGGGCCACACCTTGAAGCCAGAGACGTTGATCATGTCCTTCACCCGGTCGACGATGAAGACGTAGCCGTCCTCGTCCATGCGGCCGATGTCA
>JAABRB010000517.1 GCA_011391185.1 Betaproteobacteria bacterium | reverse complement strand
GAGGTATTCGAAGCGAATCAAGCGGAGCTCCCGAGCGTCGCACGAGGCTAAGCGGGGATCAACCCGGTGTCAACACGTTGCCCGCTCCGGTCGGCAAATCGCGCGCGATGCAGCCGCCGCTTCGTCCCGCGGCGTGGGAGTGGCGTATGCCGGGGCCGGCTCGCCACCCACATCGCGCTTCTTGTCACGGTTGAGCCTGATCCAGCGCAGCACATGGCTGCGCCACTCGCCGGAAATCTCGGACAGCACGGTGCGACGCGCACGCACGTCCTCGGAGCGCTTGGTGTCGTGGCTGGAGGTACACAGCATGCCGTGCGGCCAACGCGCGCGGTGCTCGGCGTTGGTGGGGTGAAAACCCTCGACCGACAGGCCGAAGCGGCGCAAGTCGCCCCCGACCTCGTTGAGCACCAAGAACAGGGCCTTTATCCTGCCTATACCTAGGCCGAGCCCACACCATGGATCGCACCGGCCGATGCGGAGGCGCGCGCGCACGTGACCGTGCAGCGGTGGATCGATTCGGGAGCACTCGAAGGCAAGGCCCCCACCCGGTACGGCATCTGCGAGATCCATCGCCGCTTTGGCGAGCTGCTCCCGGAGGAGCTGCTCTGGATCAAGGACCCTGACTCCGGCGAGCGCGTCCGGGTCGAGCCGGGCGTGCTGCGCGTGCGCGACGTCCGCGTCGGCAATCACGTCCCCATCAGTGCGGGAGCGGTTCCACGCTTCCTCGCCCGATACGAGGCCGTGTACACCCGGCTCGGCAGGGCCGAGACGATCCTCTCGGCGGCGGCGGCACACCATCGCCTGCTCTGGATCCACCCGTTCCTCGACGGCAATGGACGGGTCTCTCGCCTGATGTCTCACGCGATGCTGCGCGACGCCCTGGACACGGGCGGCATCTGGTCGATCGCGCGTGGTCTCGCGAGGCAGGAGCGCGCCTACAAGGAGCACCTGGCGGACTGTGACGAGTCGCGCCGGGGCGCCCTGGACGGGCGCGGCAGCCGCAGCGAGGAAGCGCTGGCGCGCTTCACCCGGTTTTTCCTTCGGGCCTGCATCGATCAGGTGATGCTCATGGAGAGCCTCGTCGAGCCGAACCGGCTCCGCGACCGCATCCTGCTCTGGGCCGAAGAGGAAGCCAGAGGCGGGCGCCTTCCGTCTCGCGCCGGAAGCGTGCTCGAGGCGATACTGTTTCGCGGCTCCCTGCCGCGTGCGGACGTGCCGGCCCTGGTCGGCACGGGCGAGCGTCAGGCGAGACGCGTCGTTTCGGCGCTGCTCGAGGCAGGCGTTGTCGAGTCGGAGAGCACGCGCGCCGCTCTGCGCATGGCGTTTCCGGCGACGCTCGCCGGGCGCTGGATGCCCGGGCTGTTCCCCGAACCGGAACGCTAGCGACGCTCAGGCAGTTCCGTAAATCGCGAACACCTTGTTCGAGTTCAAGACGTACGTCTCGACGAACTCGCTCCATTCGACGCGCGCGCCGAGCGCTTCCATCGCGCCGACGAGCGCGAACCAGTTGAGCACCTCGTGCTGGCCCGCATCCTCCACCGCCTTCAGCGGCGTCGCGCGCCAGACGTCGAAATCGCTTGCGCGCAGCGCCTCGTACAGCTCGCGGTCGGCGAGCGTGTCGGGACGCAGGCGCCAGGTCGCATCGCACAGGAACGCATGCGACCAGCTCGACGAGGCGATCATTGCGACGCGCCAGGGACTCTCCTTCAGCACGCGCGCCGCCGCCGCGCCGACCTGCATGAAGCGCTTCGGCGAGGGCGAGGGCGGATCGGGTTCGACCGCCGCATCCATGCGCGTGAGGAATCCCTTGCACGACACCACGCGCCGCCCGTAGCAGTTGAGCGGGAAGCAGATCGTCGGATAGTCGTAGCCCTTGCGGTGGTAGTCGAGGTAGAGAATCGTGTTGGTGAAGGCGTGCGCCACGCTCGCGTGGTGGAGCGGCTTGTAGGCGTAGGCGACGTCGATGTCGCGTTCGAGGAGCCCCGTCACGAGATAGCGGGCGATGTCCGGCCGCCCGCGCAGGCGGTAGTGCTTGGAGGCGTCCTCGCCCCAGACGTTCGCCTTGTCCTTCATCATCGACGACGTCTGCGCGTGGCTCCAGGGATACAAGTCGAAGTCGTCGAACGCGAGGACCGAGAATGGCGGGATCACGTCCTCCTTGAAGTTCTCGTACTGGTCGTCGCCCCAGATGAGAACGACGTCGGGGCGGAACGCATCGAGCGCTGCGCGCACGCGGTCGAACCCGGCGACCAGCGCCTTGCGGTGCGCGGCGGCGGCGCACGTGCCGAAATCGTTCGACCACTCCTCCTGCATCACCGCGGGCCAGTTCGCGGCGTCTCTCTCCGCCGCGGGAATCGACGTGTCCTTCAGCGTCCAGCGCAGGAGGCTCGACATCTCCTCGTCGGGCAGGCAGAGCGGCGGGTAGTGCGAGAGGCCGAGACCGAGAATCTCCGCCATGGTGGCGCCTCCTTTGCGCTTGATCGCGCGTCAGCCGGCGCAAGTCTATACCGGCTCGAGCGCCTGCCTCACGTCTTCGCGATCTCCGGTGCCGCATCCACCGTCGGCTCGGGCTGCGTCTCGGGGCGTAGCGCGTCGATCGGGGGCTCCTCGGGGAGCACGACCGCGGTCTCGGTGGGCGCGAGCATTGGCTGGCGCGCCTCCGCCCGTCGCCGCGCGAGCGGAATCCGATGTGCCGGTGACCGGCGTTGACGCGCCGTGAAAAGCCGGCCGGGTACCACGTGGTGAGCTTCCCGGGCGCGAATTCGAAAACGTAATCGCCGCCACGCGTCACGCGCGGTAGTCGTCATGGCCGCCGCTCGCGGTCAGCGCCGCCGGGGATTGCGCACGCCCGGATTGTGCAGCTCGATGTCCGCCTGGACCTGCGCG
>JAABRB010000516.1 GCA_011391185.1 Betaproteobacteria bacterium | reverse complement strand
AGCCGGTTTCCTCCTGTTCGTAACCTACGCGCGGCGTGGCGCGACGTCAGTCGCGCTAAGCCGCCGTGAGCTTCGCGTACTCCATCTGCAGCCACTTCATGCCCTGGTTCCCGAAGTTCACCTGCAGCCGCGCATCGGACCCCGAGCCCTCCGCGTTCACGATCACGCCCGCGCCGAACTTCGGATGCGTGACGTTCTGGCCGATCCGGAACGGCAGAGTGCCACGACCCGACGCTTGCGAACCAACGGCTTTCGCCCCCGGACGGGGCTGCGGGGCGGCAACCTGCCATGCACTGTCGCCAGGCAGCCTTCCACCGCGGGGCGTGAGCCATTTCGTCACGCCGGCAGGCACCTCGTCGAGAAAGCGCGACGCGACGTTGTAGCGGGTCTGGCCGTGCAGCAGCCGCGTCTGCGCGAACGACAGGTAGAGTCGCGCGCGTGCCCGCGTGATGGCGACGTACATCAGGCGGCGCTCCTCCTCGAGGCCGTCCTCCTCCGTGACACTCTGCTCGTGCGGGAAGAGGCCTTCCTCGAGTCCGCTGACGAACACGGCATGGAACTCGAGGCCTTTTGCCGAATGGACGGTCATGAGCTGGATGGCCGCGATCCCCTCGGCCGCCTGGTTGTCACCGGATTCGAGTGCGGCGTGGGCCAGAAACGCCGTGAGCCACGGATCGCCCGGCTGCGCAGCGCCCGATGCTTCGTCCGCATCGACTGCAGCCATCGCCGCACCGGTCGCCCGCTCGTCCTGGATGAACGCGGCTGCGGCATTGATCAGCTCGTCCAGGTTCTCGAGCCGGTCAGCGCCCTCGCGCTCCTTCGCGTAGTGCTCGCGCAGACCACCGGCCTGCAGCATGTGATCAACCACTTCCGGCAAGGGCAGACCCTTCGTTCCCGATCGCAGCGTCTCGATCAGCCGCACGAAGGTGCCGACCGCGGCCGCCGCCTTGCCCGAAAGCTGCGCCGCCGCCTGCGAGAGGCTCGTGCCGCTGCTCGCCGCCGCGTCCTGAAGCTGCTCGATGGATCGGGTCCCGATGCCGCGGGTCGGAAAGTTGACGACCCGCAGGAAGGCGTTGTCGTCCTCGGGGTTCGCGATCAGGCGCAGATAGGCGAGCGCGTGCTTGATCTCCTGGCGCTCGAAGAATCGGAGCCCGCCGTACACGCGATATGGAATTCCCGCCGTGAAAAGAGCGTGCTCGATGACCCGCGATTGGGCGTTCGACCGATAGAGGACGGCAATGTCATTGCGCGCGAAACCCTCGCGAGTCAGCGCCTGCACCTCCTCCGATATCCAGTGCGCTTCGTACCCGTCGCTCTGCGCCTCGAAAATCCGCAGCGGCTCGCCCTCGCCGGCCGCGGTCCACAGATTCTTACCGAGCCGCCGGCGGTTCTGCGAGATGAGCGCATTGGCCGCGTTCAGGATGTTGCCGTGCGAGCGGTAGTTCTGCTCCAGGCGGATGAGATTCGGCACCTTGTAGTCGCGCTCGAAATCGGCCATGTTGCCGACGTTCGCGCCACGGAACCGGTAGATCGACTGATCGTCGTCGCCAACGCTGAAAATCGCGGTGTGGGCGCCCGCCAGCAGCTTGAGCCACCGGTACTGGAGCCGGTTCGTGTCCTGGAATTCGTCGACCAGAACGTGCCGGAAGCGGCCCTGGTAATGCTCGCGCAGGACCTCGTTCCGTGTCAGCAGCTCGAAGGAGCGCAGGAGCAGCTCCGGGAAGTCGACGAGCCCCTCGCGCTGGCATTGCTCGTCGTAGATGGCGTAGATCTCGACCATGCGCCGCGAGACGTCGTCGTAGGCCTCCACGTCCTTCGCGCGAGTGCCCTCTTCCTTGTTCCCGTTGATGAACCACTGCACCTGCTTCGGCGGGAACTTGTCCTCGTCGACATTCATGCTTTTCAGCATCCGCTTCACGAGCGCGTGCTGGTCCTGCGTGTCGAGGATCTGGAAGAGTTGCGGAAGCCCCGCATCGCGGTGGTGGGCGCGCAGCATCCGGTTGCAGAGCCCGTGGAACGTCCCGATCCACATGCCGCGCGTGTTGATCGGGAGCATCGCGGAAATGCGCGTGAGCATCTCGCGCGCGGCCTTGTTCGTGAAGGTCACTGCGAGGACGCCCGCGGGGCTGACGTTTCCGGTCTGGATCAGCCACGCGATCCGCGTGGTGAGCACGCGCGTCTTGCCGCTCCCCGCTCCGGCGAGGATCAGCGCGTGCTGGTTCGGGAGGGTGACTGCGGCGAGTTGTTCCGGATTGAGATTATCGAGGAGCGACATGCGTGCCGTGATTTTACCGTTTGGCGGCTCGCATGTGCGCGTTCTGCGCGTGCTCTGGAACACCACCCCGGCGCTTCGCGCCACCCCTCCTCGGAGAGGAGGGGATGCCACCCCGGTTGCTGCGCAGCCACCTCATTCTGCATGAGCTCTGGAACACCACCCCGGCGCTTCGCGCCACCCCGCCCGGCCCGAAGCGCGAAGGCTTCGGGCGTTCGCCGGCTCGAACGTGCGCAGGCACGTTCTCGAATTCCCGGCTCACCCTCGGAGAGGAGGGGAACGGGCTAAGGCGTGACGCGTGGCGTGCCGACACCGTGCTGCCCGGCCAGACGGTCGGCCAGCGCCCGCGCTTCCGCCTCGCTCGGCAGGTTCGCGATGCGCACGGTGTAGTCGCGCCGCCCTGCACGCCGCTGCGCGTCGAGTTCGGCGGCGAACCCGGCGGCACGCACCGCCTCGTACACGCTCAGCACCTCGTTCTCGGATGCGCCGGACGCGAGGATCACTTTCCAGACTCCGCCGCGGCGTGCGGCGCCCCGGCCGGCTTCGATCTCGGTCTCCGCGGCCCACTGCGCGAGCTGCGCATCGGTGACCGGCGCGACGGGCAGCGGCGGCTGCCC
>JAABRB010000515.1 GCA_011391185.1 Betaproteobacteria bacterium | reverse complement strand
CCGGGCGCGTCCTGCTCTTCCATGTCCGCCTTAAGCGCGTCATGGACCAGCTGGTACCAGCAGCCCTCGGGCAGCTTCGATCGTTCCGACTCGTAGCCGCACACCACGAGCGCATCGGCCGCGCGGGTGACGGCGACATAGAGCAGCCGCCGGTATTCTTCCTCGCGCTTGCCGTGCGCGGCGCTGCGGGCGCCGCCGAGATTTTTCGAATCCAGCTTGCGCCCGAGCGCCCAGACCGGCGCCTCGGGTGCGCCCGGCGGCGCGCCTGGAACCGGCAGCGTCAGCAGCCTCGGGTCGTGGCGGCCGTCGGCCGGAATTCCGGTCGTGTCCGCGAGCACCACGATCGGCGCCTCGAGCCCCTTGACCCCGTGCACGGTCATCACCCGCACCGCCGGGCTCTCGATTTCGAGGTCGCGCTTCACCTCGGCGCCGGCGCGGCGCAGGAACGCCACGAAGCCCGCCAGCGTCGGCGCCTCGGTCTGCTCATAGGCGAGCGCGCGGGCGAGCAATTCGTCGATCGCGTCGGCGGCCTCGTCGCCGAGCCGGCCCAGGATCAATTCGCGCCCGCGGTCGCGCCCGAGCACGCGCGAGAGAAAATCGAACGGCCGCAGCTTGCGTGCCTCCGCACGCCAGCGTGCGAGTTTCCCGGCGGCCGGCTTGAACCGTGCGTCGGTCTTGGCTTTCTCATCGAGCGCCGCGGCGAGCGAACCGGTGCGGCCGGGCGCCAGCGCCATGAGGTCGTCGTCGGTCAAGCCGAACAGCGGACTCTTCAAGGCGCAGGCGAGCGAAAGATCGTCGTGCTCCAGGAGCAGAGCATCCACGAGCGCCATTAGATCCATGACCGCGATGTGTTCCACCAGATCGAGCCGGTCGGCGCCGGCGACCGGCACACCCTTGTCCTTGAGCGCGCGCAGGATCGCCTCGAACAAGACGCCGCGCCGCCGCACCAGCACGATGATGTCGCCGGCCCGCGCCGCGCGCGTCTTCCGCGTCCGCCGGTCGGTGACCGCGAGCCCGCCGCCGGTCCAATGCGCAATCGCGGCCGCGATCTGCCGCGCTAGCTTGACCGCCGGGTTGGTCTCGGCCTGCGCGTCGAGCGGGGCGTCCCAAGCCAGCCCATCCTCGTCGTCCTTGGGATCAGGCTTCAGTGTCGGCCACAATTCCACCAGCGCCGGCGCTTCCTTACGGATCGCCTCGTGAACGGTCTTGCCCGGATCGCTGCTGGAAAGACCGACATGCGCTTCCGGCCGTTTGAATACCGTGTCGATTGCCGTGAGCACGCCTGGCATGGAGCGGAACGAGAGCTTGAGCTTCTCGTTATGGAACTTCAGCTTTGCGCTTTCGGAGCGGCCTATGAATTTGCGCCGCATCTCGTCGAAGCGCGCCGGATCGGCGCCCTGGAAGCTGAAAATCGACTGTTTCTCGTCGCCGACGGCGAAGATCGTGCGGGTCCGGTCCTCGCGGGCGCCGCGGCCTGCGAAAAACTCCTCGGCGAGCCTTTCGATCACGGTCCATTGCTCGGGGCTGGTATCCTGCGCCTCGTCGATCAGAATGTGATCGATGCCGCCATCGAGCTTGTAATGCACCCAGGCCGCGGCCGTGTCGGACAACAGATCCGCGGTCTTGCCCACCAGATCGCCGAAATCGAGCACCCCGCGCCCGGCCTTCATCTTCTCGTAGCGGCCGATGACCGCTCCGGCGAGCGTGAGCAACGCCGCGCTGCGCTCGCGCGCGGCGATGGCATGGCGCGTATCCAGCAGGCCCTCGATCCGTGCGAGCTCATCGTCCAGCCGCTTTGCAAGATCGGGATGCGAGTCTCGAAAAGCCTTGGTGATGAAGCTTTTCGCCTTGCGGAGTTCGCCCTGACCGGTGAGAAAAACGTCGAGATAGCGGAATATGAGATCGCCGGTCGCTGCGGATATCGCGGCCTCCAGGCGCTCGGCGACCTTCTGGTCGTTTGCGGTGCCCGAGCGCAAAGCCTCTGCCGCCTTTGCCCAGCGGCTCTTCGGAAGATTCGGCCCCGCGACAATTTCACGGTCGAGCGCTTCCAAGGTTTGACTCGCGGCGAGCCCAAGCGCGGCGGAAATAGCCGCTTTCGGGTTCGTGCCGTGGTGATCGAAGAAGCGCTGCAGCTTGCGCCGCTCCCGAACGGCCTCGTCGAGCGCGGCGGCGAGCCCCTGATCCGAAGCGACCGCCACGGCGCGCGCGAGCGCTCGGCCAAGCTCGCCGTCGCGCTTGGACGCGGCCTCCAAGAGTACCGAGAGCCGAGCGCGGGCCAGCAAATCCCGCTCGCCCACTTCTTCCATCACTTCGAAGCCCGCCGGCACCCACGCCTCGAACGGAAACTGGTGCAGCACCCGGTCGCAGAATGCGTGGATCGTCTGCACCTTGAGTCCGCCCGGGGTCTCCAGCGCCGCGGCGAATAGCTGCCGGGCTTTCACGCGGCGCACGTCGGAGACCGGCGCCGGATCGATCTCGGCGAGTTTCTTTTCGAGCGCGGTGTCGTCGAGCCTTACCCAGGCCGAAAGCACGCGCAGCACTTCGTTCGCCATGTGCGCGGCCGCGGCTTTTGTGTAGGTGAGGCACAGGATGCGCGCCGGCGGCGTGCCGGCCATCATCAGGCGGATCGCGCGGCGCACCAGCACCGTGGTCTTGCCCGAGCCCGCATTGGCGGAAACCCAGGCCGAGACCGCCGGATCGGAGGCGTTTTCTTGCGCCTGCCGGGTATCTTCCGGAAGCGCGATCATGTGTCCTCGCCTCCGCCGCTCTCGGACCATTCCTTGATGCGCGCCAGGTGATCGTACTCGCCGAAGCGCAGTTTCCATTTCGGCCGCGGCACCGGCAGATAAGGCGTCTTGGCATCGGCGAATTGCTCTAGCCGCACCTTCAACTT
>JAABRB010000514.1 GCA_011391185.1 Betaproteobacteria bacterium | reverse complement strand
CCGGTTGTTTGAGTCGCTCTACGGCGAGCGCCGCGCGCACATGGAAGACGCGATCGGCTACGAATACCTCCTGCAGGCGATCGAGGATGCGAAGGCCGCGGGCCTGCCGCAGGATTCCTCGCTGATGCTCGACCTGGCGGGACGCGATCCGGACGAGGGCACGTCGGACGTCGCCTACGAGAAGGGACGCTGGTTCCTCGGCTACCTCGAGGCGCGCTTCGGGCGGCCCGCGTTCGATGCCTTCCTGCGCGGGTACTTCGACGCCCACGCCTTCCAGAGCATGGACACCGCGGGTTTCCGGAGCTACCTGCTCGCGCAGCTCGCGCGTCCCGGGGCGCCGGCGATCCCGGTCGCCGAAATCGACGAGTGGCTTTACGGCACCGGCATGCCGGCCACCACGCCGCCGATACCGGCCGGCGTGTTCGATGCCGTCGATCGCGCCGCCGCCGAATGGCGCGCGGGGCGACTGGCGACCGCCGACCTGCCCGTAAGCGACTGGGTGCCGCAGGAATGGGTGCGCTTCCTGGACAACCAGCCCGCGGATCTCGGCGACGAACGGATGGCGCAGTTGCGCACGCAGTTCAAGCTCGGCGCCGACGGTAATGCGGAGGTCGCGCGCAGTTGGCTCGCGCTGGTCGTGCGCACCGCTTACGAGCCGGCTTACCCCGACCTGGAGCGTTATCTCCTGAGCACCGGGCGCCACAAGCTGGTGGTCGGGTTGTACCGCGATCTCGCGCGGACGGAAGCGGGACTCGAACTGGGCCGGAAGATCTATGCCAAGGCGCGGCCCGGTTACCACGCGACGATCCGGGCGGCGGTCGAGCGGCTGCTGCAGTTGAACGGAACCGTAGCCGGTTGAGGACCGCTCAGGGCGTCTCGGCGCTGTGCCACCACTCGCGGAAGACGCGGCAGCGCGCGCCGTCCGCGAGTTCCGCCGTCAGCACGCCCTCGATGCATACCTTCGACTGCGCCGGCAGGCGGGTGAAATCGGCGCGCCAGCGCGCGATGCCGGTCGCGCCGCTCACCGCCAGCACCTCGTAGCGGAACTTCACGTCGCGCTGTTGCGATACGGCGGCCTGCCATGCCGCCGCGATGCCCGCGGGTCCGCGCTGGGGCGGATCGAGCGGCGTCCAGTAGTACTCCGAGTCGTCGGTGAAGAGCAGTGCGGCGGCGGCCGGGTCGCGGCCCTCCCAGGCCTGTCCATAGGCGCGCAGCCAGCGTTCGAAATCGTCAATGTTCATGTCAGTGCTTCCAGAGACGGCCGCTCGCGATGCGGGCGCCCTCGGCGAGCGACGCGAGCTTCAGGTAGACGATGTCCGGGTCGATCGGGCCGAATCCCGCAAACGTGCTGAATCCGCAGTCGGAACCGGCGATGACGCGCTCGCGGCCGACGATGTCGGCAAAGCGCTCGATGCGCTCGGCGACCAGTTCCGGATGCTCGATATAGTTGGTCGTCGAACTCAGCACACCCGGGATCAGGATCTTGTCGTCCGGGATCTTCTGCTCGCGGAACACGCGCCATTCGTGCGCGTGCCGCGGGTTGGCCGACTCGAACAGCAGCGCCTGCGGGCGCGCTTTGATGACGACCGGCAGCAACTCCGCGAGCGGTACGTCGTGATGGTGCGGGCCTTCGTAGTTGCCCCAGCAGATGTGCATGCGCAGGCGGTCCGGCGGCAGGTTGCGCAGCGCGTGGTTCAGCACCTCGACGTGCCTTGCGGCGCTCCTGAGGTAGTCCGCGGTGCTCGCGTTCCGGTACATCGTGTGGCGCCCCATGCCGAGGTCGGGTGCGTCGATCTGCAGCAGGAAGCCGGCGCCGACGATCGCCTCGTACTCGGAGCGCATTGCCTCGGCGATCGCCTCGAGGTACGCATCCTGGGTCGGGTAGAAGTCGTTCGGCTGGAATAGCGCGATCACGCCGGGGGAGGCCGCGTTCATGAAGGCCTCGACCGGCTTCCCGGCATCCACTGCGCGGCGGAAGTTGGCGAGGTCCTGGTTGAGCGGGCCCGTGTCCCTGACGCGGATCTCGCCGATGCAGCGCGGGCGGCGGTACTTGGCCGTCGAGCCGCGCTCGGCGAGCTTGGTCAGGAGGCGCGGGAACTCGACCAGGTCCTGTCCCGGCTCGCGCTGGGTGTCGCCGCCAAAGCCGGAGAAGCGGTCGGCGATGTAGGTCGCGTAGCTGATCTTGTTCATCTCGCCGTCGCTGACCACGTCGACGCCGGTCTCGACCTGCCGTCGCACGACGTCGCGTACCGCACCGGAGATCACCGTTGCGGCGGCGCCGGCATCCTTGATCTCCCCGCGTTCACGCGCGAACAATACGTCGGTCACCGCCTGCGAGCGCGGCAGGCTGCCGACGTGCGTGGTCAGGATGCGCTCGCTGCTGCGCCTCATCGATACATGTTGTTCGAATGATGGTCGCCTGCCAGCCAGCGCTTCAGCTCCGAATGCGCGTCCTTGCGCCGCGTGGCATTGATTTTCTCGACATCCGGATGGTCGCAGCAGAACTCGACGATCATGCCATTCGGATCGGTCGCATAGACCGAGCGGCAGTAGCCGTGCTCGAGGACGAAGGACTGCGGTTCCTTGAAGCCGGCGGCCGCCAGGCGTTTCTCGATGCCCGCCTGCGTTTCCTGGTCCACGTAGAGCGCGATGTGATGGAAGGGCGTGAACGGCATCGTCGGGCCGAACTGCTCCTGGTCCTTCGGGTCCGCGAACTGGAAAAAGGCGAGCGCGCCGCCGTCCCCGAGCCCGAAGAACAGGTGACAATAGGTGCGCTCGGCCCCGAACAGCACGTCCTTCTCGCACCAGGTCGCCATCAGCGGCAGGCCGATCACGTCCTCGTAGAACTTGCGCGTCACCTCGAGGTCCTTCGACACATAGGCCGTGTGATGGAGCCGCGCGGG
>JAABRB010000513.1 GCA_011391185.1 Betaproteobacteria bacterium | reverse complement strand
CCGCGAGAAGCTCACCGGCATCAAGCGCGCGCAGGCGCTCTCTCGCATTCCCGCCTGGAAAGAGGTCGCCGGCCGCGATGCGATCGCAAGAAAATTCACCTTCAAGGATTTCAACGAAGCCTTCGGCTTCATGACGCGCGCGGCGCTCGTGGCCGAGCAGATGAATCACCATCCTGAATGGAGCAACGTCTGGCGCATTGTCGAGGTAACGCTTTCGACCCACGACGCCGGCGGCCTCACCGAATTCGATATTCGTCTGGCCGAGGCCATGGACAAGATCGCGGGGCACTGAGCGATGAATTCACCAACGGCAAAAGCACGATTTCGCCTGCGTCACGACCGGGCGCTACTGATCGCGGGCACGCTCTATGGCGTGATCGCGGTGCTGACCGCGCTGATCGCGGTCCAGCCCGGCGAGGTGACGACCTGGGACGCGATCGTGGGCGGCCTCGTGCTCGCCGGCATCACAATAGTGAGCAAGTTCTTCATCGAACTCTCCAAGAAGGAGACCGAGCTCGGCGCCCGTCTCAACCAGCCCGCCCGCCGTGAACTGTGGCGGGAGTCGTTCCCGACCGCGGCCTTCCCGCTCGCGTCCGTCATTGTACTCGGCGCCTCGCACCCGCTCGGAATCGGCCAGGCCGCAGCCTACAACTTCATCTATTACTTGGGTCTGGCGACGCTGTTCGTCGCGGGCTTCCTGTCGCGCTATACCGCCGACGCCAAGCCCTCCGAGGCCGTTTCACGCGGCGCGGTCTGGCTGTTCCTCGGGCTGCTGATCCTGGCTGGCAAGAAGTTCGTCTGATCCCTATCTGGGATACGAGGAAGCTCCCATGCCAAACGCCGCCAATCTCCCGATGATCCGTCCCGGCGACCGCGCCCGCGTCGAGCGCGGCTTCTGGCACAAGCTCAAGGCGGTGACTCGACACATTCCCTTCGCCGAGGATGCGGTCGCGGCTTATTTCTGCGCCTTCGATCCGGCGACGCCTACGCGCGTGCGCGCCATGCTCTTCGCGGCGCTTGCCTATTTCGTCGTTCCGACCGACGTGATTCCGGATTTCATTCCGGCGTTGGGTTTCACCGACGATGCAGCGGTGCTGGCCGCGACGCTCCAGCTCATCGCCTCGCACATGCGGCCGGAGCACCGCGCGGCCGCGCGCAAGACGCTCGCGGACCTCGATCCCGGCCGGCCCTGATCAGGGCTTGAGCACGACCTTGCCTTTCACTTTGCGGTTGGCCAGCGCATTGAGCGCCTCGACCGCGCGCTCCAGCGGATAGACCGCATCCACGTGCGCGGAGATCGTGTCGGCGCGGGCGAGCGAAAGAAGCTCCTCCATATTGGCCTTCTGTTTCTCCGGCGTACGGCGAGTGAACTCGCCCCAAAAGACACCGAGCAGGTCCAGTTCTTTCAGGAGCAGAAGATTGAGCGGAATTTTCGGAATTTCGCCCGCGGCAAAACCGATGACGAGAAACCGTCCTTGCCAAGCAAGCGCGCGCAACGCCGCCTCCGCATAGGCGCCGCCGACCGGATCATAGACGACGTCGACGCCCTTGCCGCCGGTGAGCGCGCGTAGCCGCTCCTTCAAGTCCTCCTTCGAATAGTCGACGACTTCCGCCGCGCCGTGCGCGCGCGCGAATTCGAGCTTCTCGGCCGACGAGGCGCACGCGATCACGCGGGCGCCCATATGCTTGCCAAGCTCGACCGCGGCCAGTCCCACGCCGCCGGTCGCTCCCAGCACCGCGAGCGTCTCGCCGGTTTTCAGCTTCGCGCGGTCTTTCAGCGCGTGCATCGTGGTGCCATAGGTGACGAACAGGCCCGCGGCTTTCTCCAGCGCCAGCCCCTCGGGTACATGGATGAGCTGCGTCGCCGGCACCGCCACCTTCTCGCGCGCCGCGCCGAAACCGATGCTGCCGGCGACGCGCTCGCCGAGCCGGAAGCCCTTCACCCCCGCACCGAGCGCCACGACCGTGCCGGCGAGTTCGGCCGCCGGCGAAAACGGAAACTCGGGTTTGACCTGATATTTGCCGGCGATCACCAGCGTGTCGAAGAAATTGAGCGCCGCCGCGGCCACCTCGACGACGACCTCGCCGGGCCCCGCCTTGGGCTCCGGAATGTCCTTGATTTCAAGCGCCTCGGGCGGCCCGTAACGCAGGCAAAGCAAAGCTTTCAATGCCCCCTCCTTGGTTTTGCGTTTGTTGCGCCATTTTTTCGGCGGCGTCCATCGTTAGCGATCTTGCCGAGGCCTTTGCAAACGGGGCCGGTGGCGAGTATTTCTCGCTCGACTGCTTCGCGCCGGAAGGAACGACCATGCATGCCATCCGCGCCGCTCTTGCCGCCGCGATCCTCGTGGCACTCGCACTGCCGGCACTGGCGCAAGCGCCCGCCGGCCCCGCGCTCATCGCGCAATACGGCGACTGGGGCGTCTATGTCAGCCAGGCCGCACGCACCAAGATCTGCTACGCGCTTTCGCAGCCCAAGGAGCGCCAGCCCGCCACCTTGAAGCGCGATCCCGGTTATTTCTTCGTCAGCACCCGCCCGGGCGAGAACGTCAAGAACGAGGTGAGCATCATCGCCGGCTTCACCATCAAGGACGGCAGCGACGCGACCGCCGACATCGGCGGCACCGCGTTCACGCTCTATACGAAAACCGACAGCGCCTGGGTGCGCAACGTCGCCGAGGAGGCCCGCCTGGTGGACGCGCTGCGCCGCGGACGCGATCTCACCGTCAAGAGCACGTCGGCGCGCGGCAACGTGACCACCGATAAATATTCGCTCACCGGCTTTGCCCAGGCGCTCGACCGCGTAGCGCAAGAATGTCGTTGAAGGCGTGTCGTTAATCGCGCGCCGTTGACGGCGGGGCGCCCGCGGGCGCACTAAGAGCCTGTCATGAGCGCCACCATCGAAACCGTGAA
>JAABRB010000512.1 GCA_011391185.1 Betaproteobacteria bacterium | reverse complement strand
AACTTCTCCATCCGCAGAGCGGAGGGGATGGTTAGAGCTTCTTCCCCTCCTCTCCGAGGAGGGGTGGCACCGAAGGTGACGGGGTGGTGAGCAGCACCGATCAAAGCCGCAACCACCCCGGCCAGGTGGGGACGAAGGGGCCCCACCCCCTTCGTGCGCAGCCATCCCTCCTCGATAAGGGGGGGATGGTCGGAAGCTTTTTCCCCTCCTTGATAAGGGGGGGATGGTCGGAAGCTTTTTCCCCTCCTTTTCAAGGAGGGGTCCGCCCGACGGGCGGGGGGTGGTTGCAGCTTCGGTCAGCGCCCGACACCACCCCGTCCGTTACGCGTCCACCCCTCCTCGAAGAGGAGGGGAAAACACAAGAAATCCCTCCCAACACCGTCTCCCTAATCCGCGCGATAGCGGGCGATCACGTCAGGATCCGGATCCGCACCCAGGCCGGGCCCCGTGGGGAGCGCCAGCATGCCGTGCACGGGATCGAGCGCGCTCGCGTAGAGCTTCGCCTGGGGCCACAGGTAAAAGTATTCGAACCACGCGTCCTGTGCATACGCCGCGATGAGCTGCAGCGTGGCGAGTGCGCCCGGGCCAAAGTACGGTGAATGCGGCGCGAGGCGCACGTTGCGCGCCTCGGCAAGCGCCATCACCTTCAGAAACTCGGTGATGCCGCCGACCTTCGTCACTGAGGGTTGTGCGTACTGCACGGCGTGCGCGTCGAACAGCGCCTCGAACTGGGTGGCGAAGCAGAGATTCTCGCCCGCCGCGATCGCGATGCCGCACGCCTCCCCGACCGCGCGCAGCGCCCGGTGATCCTCGGGCGGGAATACCGGCTCCTCGAACCAGGTGAGCTCGTGCGCGCGGAAGCGCTTGCCCGCGGCGATGGCGTCGAGCAGCCGCCACTCGCAGTTCACGTCGAGCAGCAGCGCGATGTCGCGCGGCACCGAGTTGCGCGCGGCCACTATCGCGCCGTCGGCCACCTCGTGCAGCTTGATCGCGCCGAAACCCTCGTCGAGGGCACGCTGGCAGTACTGCGAGACGAGCGTCGGATGCGCGTAGCGCAACAGGCTCGCGTAGCACGGCACCGCCGTGTGCCGCGCGCCGCCGATCAGCCGGTGCAGCGGCAGGCGGGCGGCCTTGCCCGCAAGATCCCAGAGGGCGATGTCGAGGCCCGAGAGTGCGAACGCGGTGATCCCGAAGCGGCCGAAGATGTGCAGCTGTTTCTGGATCTTCATGTGCAGACCGGTGATGTCGGCCGCGTCGTGCCCGATTGCCAGCGGCGCGATCATGCCGTTCACGGCCGCGGCAGTCGCGCGGCGGCACGTGTAGGAGAACGCCTCGCCCCACCCCGTGAGCCCCGATTCCGTCTCCACCCGGACGAGGCAGAAGTCGAGCTTCTTCCACGACGCACCGGTGCCGTGTGTCATGGCATCGGCGCCATAGGTGAATGGAATCTCCAGCGGTACGGCTTCCACTGCGGCAATTTTCATGTCGTTTTCTCCCGGGGGCTCTTGCGGCCGTTCGGCCGCCGCGCCTCAATTCTTCTTGAGCAGCAGTTCGGCGAGCCGGCCCTTGACGATTTTGCGCGTCGGCGTGAGTGGCATCTCGGCGACGATCTCCATCCGCTCGGGCAGCTTGTACTTGGCGATGCCGCACTCGAGGAGGTACGCACAGAGCTCGTCCAGCGTGGGGGCGTTCCCGGGCCTCGGCACCATGAAGCAGCATGCCTTCTCGCCGACGTCCGGATCCGGCACCGGCACGATGGCCGCCTGCATCACCCCGGGGTGCGCGTCGAGCAGGTCCTCGATGTCGCGCGGGTTGTACTTGACGCCTCCGCGGTTGATGACGTCCCGGCTGCGTCCGGTGATTCGCACGTTGCCGGCCGCATCGATGATCGCGAGATCGCCGGTGCGGAACCAGCCGTCGTCGCTGAACGCGCCCGCATTGGCTTCCGCATTGTCGAAGTACCCCGGAAACATCAGGCTGCCGCGTACCTGGAGCTCGCCTTCCGCTCCCGGCGCGAGCGGCGTTCCGTCGGCCGCCACCACGCGCACTTCGGTGCCCGGGCTCGGTCGCCCGGCCGTGGTCGCGGAGATTTCGAGCGCATCGTCGGGGCGCGTATAGAGGCCGGCCTGCGTCTCGGTCATGCCCCACAGCTGCGTGAAACGCCCGCGGGGGAGCTTCGCGGCGACCACCCGCGCGAGATCGGGCGGACAGGCACTGCCGGAACAGATGACGAGCCGGAGGCTCGCGAGATCGGTGCTGTCGAGCAACCCGGATTTCTTCAGGGCGGCGAGGTGCGCCGGCCCGGTGAAAAGTACGGTGGGGCGGCCCTGCGCGATCGCGTTGGCCAGATCCGGCGGCGTGAACACGGGCAGCAGCAGATTCGACGCGCCGGCGGCCAGCGCAAGGTGAAAACTGTACAGACCGAAGAGGTGCGTGTACGGCGGTGCCGAAAGCACGATGTCGGTCGCCGCGATCCGATGCTCGGGCATACCCAGGCGCGCGTTGCCAAGCATTGCCTGATAGGTGAGCGGCACCGCCTTCGGGCTCGCGCTGGTGCCCGAGGTGTACAGGAGCAGGAACGGATCGGCCGGCATCGGCGCGACATCGTCGGGCAGCGCTGCGGTGCCCTCGGCGAGACGTGAATACGAGACCGCCCCCGCCACCGGCTCGCCGAGCGCAATCACGTGTGCCAGGGCGGGCAGCCCGGGCTTCAAGGCGAGCGCCGCTTCCGCAGGGGCGTGATCCTTCGTCTCCGACATGCATAAGAGCGCGCGCGCACGCGAATGCGCGAGCAGCGTCCGCAGTTCGGCCGCACGATAGGGTATGTGGGCGGTCGACATGACCGCGCCGATGCGCGCGATCGCGAGATACGCGACGATGAACTCGGACACGTTCGGCAGCTGCACGGTGATG
>JAABRB010000511.1 GCA_011391185.1 Betaproteobacteria bacterium | reverse complement strand
CGATCTGGAGCTTCTGGCGGAGGTGTATCTCGCGATGACCCGCGGCCAGGAGAGTCTTGCGATCGAGCTCGATCGGCCACGGTCGGGAGCGGATGTGCGGATCGGCCCGCGGGCGGATCGGCCCGCGCTGATCGTGCTGCGGGCGAGCGATTCCGAATCGGCCGAGCACGTTCGGGTTATGCAGGGAATCGCCAAGGATGCGAAGGCGGAGTGCGTCTGGTTGACAGATGCCCCGGCGGACGGCTGAAATACAGGTTGCTCGGTGTGCGTGGTCAGGAGGGTGTCATGGGCGGGGCAAAGTCGAATCCCTACGCAGCAGATGTCGATCGCAATGCCGCGAACTTCGCGGCGCTTACGCCGCTCACGTTCCTGGAGTGGTCTGCGTACACCTATCCCGAGCGCCTTTCCGTCGTGCACGGCGACCGGCGTTTTACCTGGGCCGAAACGTATGCACGGAGCAGACGGCTCGCTTCCGCGCTGGCCAAGCACGGCATCGGACTGGGCGACACCGTGGCCGCCATGCTCCCCAACATTCCCGAGATGTACGAATGTCATTTCGGGGTGCCGATGACCGGGGCCGTCTTGAACGCACTGAACACGCGGCTCGACGCCGAGGCCATCGCGTTCATGCTGGACCACGGCGAGGCGAAAGCGGTCATCGTCGACCGCGAGTTCTCGGCGACCATCGCTCAGGCGCTTGCCAGGGCAAAGCAGAAGCCGCTCGTCATCGACGTCGACGATCCGGTCTACGACGGCCCGGGCGAGCGCATCGGCAAGGTCGACTACGAGGCGCTGCTCGGGCAGGGGGACGCGGCGTATTCCTGGCAGCCGCCGCAGGACGAGTGGCAGGCGATTTCGCTCAACTACACCTCGGGGACGACGGGTAATCCGAAGGGGGTCGTGTACTCGCATCGTGGCGCGTATCTCAACGCCGTGAGCAATCTGCTCACCTGGAGCATGCCGAAGCATGCGGTGTACCTGTGGACACTGCCGATGTTCCACTGCAACGGCTGGTGCTTTCCGTGGGGCATGGCCGCGAACACCGGCGTGAATGTGTGCTTGCGCAAGGTCGACCCGGTGGCGATCTTCGATCTGATCAAGCGGCACCGCGTGACCCACTATTGCGGCGCCCCGATCGTGCACTCGGCGCTCATCAACGCACCCGCCGAGTTGCGCGCGGGGGTGGACTGGAAGGTGTCGGCGTTCGTCGCCGGCGCGGCGCCGCCAGCGGCCATGATCGAGGGCATGGAGCAGGTCGGCTTCGATCTCACGCACGTCTACGGCCTGACGGAGACCTATGGCCCTGCAACGGTTTGCGCGAAGCACTCGAAATGGGATGAGTTCGACATCCGGGCGCGCGCCGAACGCAACGGCCGGCAGGGCGTGCGGTACATCCTGGAGGAGGGGGTCACCGTCATGGACCCGCAGACGATGCAGCCGGTCCCCTGGGACGGGGAGACCATGGGTGAGATCATGTTCCGCGGCAACATCACCATGAAGGGGTATCTGAAGAACCCCGAGGCGACTCGCGCGGCGTTCGCCGGAGGCTGGTTTCATTCCGGCGATCTCGCGGTGATGCAGCCCGACGGGTACATCAAGATCAAGGACCGGGCCAAGGACATCATCATTTCGGGCGGCGAGAACATCTCGTCGCTGGAAGTCGAGGACGTGATCTATCGCCATCCCGCAGTGCTCGCCTGCGCGGTGGTGGCAAAACCGGATTCCAAATGGGGGGAGACGCCGTGCGCGTTCGTCGAGCTCAAGCCGGGCGCGCAGGTCACCGAGGCCGAAATCGTGGCGCACTGCCGGGCGAACCTCGCCCGGTTCAAGGCGCCGCGGTCAGTGATCTTCCTCACATTGCCGAAAACGTCCACGGGTAAAATCCAGAAGTTCACGCTTCGCGAGCTGGCGAAATCCGCCGACGCGATCGATACGTAGGAAGGGACAGTCATGAGCGCCATGCCACATGCAACCGAGCCGGTGTTGCTGCGCGCGGATCGCGGCGGCATCGCAACGCTGACCATGAATCGCCCGGCCCAGTTCAATCTCCTCACGTCGGAGATGATCGGGGCGCTCCAGCAGGCGATGGACGAGATCGAGCAGGACGCGAGCGTGCGTGTGATCGTCCTGGCGGCCGCCGGGAAGGGGTTTTCCGCCGGACACGACTTGAAGGAAATTCGTGATCTCGGAACGGCGCCGAAAATCGAGAGCCTCTTCCGGCGCTGCAGCCGCATGATGGTCACCATGACGCGCATGCCGCAGCCGGTCATCGCGCGGGTGCAGGGCGCTGCGGCCGCGGCAGGTTGCCAGCTGGTCGCGCAGTGCGACCTTGCCATCGCATCGGAAGCCGCAAAATTCACCGCCCCGGGCGTGACCTGGGGGTTTCTCTGCTCGACCCCCGGTGTCGCAATTGGACGCAACCTCGCGCGCAAGCATGCGATGGAAATGCTGCTCACCGGCGAGATGATCGACGCCAGGACGGCGCTGGGTTGGGGGCTGGTCAACCGCGTCGTGCCCGCCGAGGAGCTGGACGCCGCGGTCTTGAAGCTGGCAGCGCAAATCGAATCGAAGCCGCGCGAGACCATGGCAGACGGAAAACGCGCGTTCTACGAGCAGATGGAGCTCGGCATCGAGCGTGCCTACGAGCTCGCCGGAAAAGTCATCGCGAACAGCTTCGCGCGCGAGGAAGGTCGCGAAGGCATCGACGCCTTCATCGAGAAGCGCCCGCCGAACTGGAAAAAGCCCGATCGCGGGTAAGCGGCGGCGACGGAGCGGTGTCTTTTTCCCCTCCTCTCCGAGGAGGGGATGTTTTTCATTCTTCCCCTCCTCTCCGAGGAGGGGTGGACGCGCAGCGGACGGGGTGGTGCGCTGAACCGGATCGAAGGATGACAACCACCCCGTCGGGCTTCGCCCGACACCCCTCCTTG
>JAABRB010000510.1 GCA_011391185.1 Betaproteobacteria bacterium | reverse complement strand
ATGAGGTCGGCAAAACGGACACCGCCTTCAGCTATCGAAAGGCGAACTGGGCGGCGGTCATCGTCGGCGTCGATCCGGACCCGGCGAACAGGACGCGCATCACCGAGTGGACGAAGGGCTACTTCGACGCCCTGCACCCGTATTCCGCGGGCGGAGCGTATGTAAATTTCATGATGGACGAGGGCCAGGAGCGCGTCCAGGCGACCTACGGCGACAACTACCAGCGGCTCACCGCGATCAAGCGCAAGTACGACCCCGACAATCTGTTCCGCGTGAACCAGAACATCCGGCCCGGAGATTGAGCCGGCGCCCGAAAGTGATAACCTCTCCCGGGAGTGCCGCGCGCGCAGTCCGGCGGCACGAAGGGGGCGGGCGGTGGGCGATCTCGGCACGGCGGGGATGAGCGAAAGCGTATCCATCCGGATTCGCAAGGTCGGCGTGTTTCTGGGCGCAGAGGTCACCGGAGTCGACCTCACGAAGCCCCTGGAACCGGAGACCGTGCGGGCGATCGGCGCGGCGCACGCGGTGCACGAAGTGCTCGTGTTTCCCGATCAGAAGATCAGCGCCGCGGCTCTGATGCGTTTCGGGCGCTACTTCGGCGAGCTCTCCGTGCATCCCTTTTCCACGAATGCTGCGGACAATGCGGAGCTCATCGTCTACGACAACAAGGAAGGCAACCCGCCCGCCGCAACGGACATCTGGCACACGGATGAGACGTTCCGCGAATGTCCGCCGATGGGCACGATGCTCTGTTCGAAGATCATTCCGGCGCTTGGCGGCGACACCGTCTTCGCCAGCATGACTGCCGCATACGAGGGCCTCTCGGACCGGATGCAGCACTTCATTTCCGGACTCGAAGCGGTGCATGACTTCAAGCCCTTCAAGGAGCTTTTCTCGCAGAGCGAGGAGGGGCGCAAGAAGCTCGGGCACTACGAAGAGCGCTACCCGCCCGTCACGCATCCCGTGGTGCGCGTGCATCCGGTCACCGGACGGAAGGCGCTGTTCGTCAATCCGCAGTTCACGCTCTACATCAAGGGCATGGAGGAGCGCGAGAGCCGCGCGCTGCTCGACACCCTCTTCCGGGTCACCTCGGTCCTCGAGCATCACTATCGTCACCGCTGGCAGCCCGACATGCTGGTCTTCTGGGACAACCGTTCGGCACAGCACTCCGCAGTGCACGATTACTACCCGCAGCGCCGGATGATGGAGCGTGTGACGATCAAGGGGGATCGTCCCGTCGGCCCGTGCGCGTCGGCCGATCCGGCGGAATTGCGCAAGTTCAAAATGCCGCCGATCACGGCATTCGAGGGCCGCCGGGCTGCCCGGCAGCACGAGCGCGGCTAGCACACCGCCGGTCCACGGAACGAAATCGCGCGCGACCCGTCATTGGACGCGGACCGTCCCGCGCGCGGCGCCAACCACGTCGGCGTCGAGGTGCTGGACGGCACGCTCTACGCGATCGGGGGCTTCGCCGAGCAGAATCGCCGACCGCACGGCGACTGCTTCGCGCTCACGCTGACGGGCGGCGATTGGCGACTTCATTTACGTCGCCGGCGGCGGCCCGATCATGGGCGGTGACGTGCAGAGCGCGGTGAACGAGGCGTTCACGCTCGGGTGAGCCGGCCGCGCGATGTCAGCACGGCGCGGCCTTCGCGTTTGCGCAGATCGATCAGGAACTCCGCCAGGGCATCAAGTTCCACGCCGCGCGCGGTCGTGTGACGTGCGACGAGCGCGATTGTGCGGCGGGGTGCCGGCGGAGCGAGCGGGCGGGCGACGAGCCCGGTGCTCGTCAGGACGCCGCTGCGCAATGCAAGCTCGGGGACGAGCGCCAGGCCGAGGCCCGACTCGACCATCTGCATCAGCGTCAACAGGCTGGTGGCCTCGAGCCCGGAAGCGTTCGGCTTTTTTCCGAGATCGCAGGCGGCGAGCGTGTGATCGCGCAGACAGTGGCCTTCCTCGAGCAACAGCAGCCGCTCGGCGATCGGTCCGGTCACCGGCGGACGCCTGGCCTTGAGCGCAGGGTCGCCCTCGGGCCCCGCGAGCCAGAACTCGTCGTCGAAAAGCGGGCGCACGAGCAGTTCGTCCGTGTCGTAGGGTAGCGCGACGAGCGCGAGATCGAGCTCGCCGTCGCGCAATCGTGCAAGAAGATTGCCGGTCAGGTCCTCGCGCAGCGCAAGCTTGAGGTCCGGATAGCGCTCGCGCAGCCCGGGCAGCGCCCTGGGCAGCAGAAACGGCGCAATCGTCGGGATGACCCCGAGCCGCAGCGTTCCGCGCATCGGCTCGGCGCCGCTCGCTGCGAGCTCGACCAGATCTTCCGCTTCGGCGAGGAGCGTTCTTGCCCGATCCGCGATTTGCCTGCCGACGGGCGTCAGGACGACCGAGCGTCGGTCGCGCTCGACGACCTGCGCGCCCAGGATCGTCTCCAGCTCCTTCAGACCGGCACTGAGTGTCGATTGCGTCACGAAACACGCTTCCGCCGCGCGCGTGAAGTTGAGGTGCTCGGCGATGGCAACGAAGTATTGCAGCTGGCGCAGGGTAGGCAGGGCACGCACGGGGGGGACCTGTTATCGATTAGATCGATTATAACAAACGATATTGCTCGTTGGACTCGATCACAAGGTGCCGGCAAACTTGCCGTGTCGCAACTTCAAACCAGCACAGGAGCCAGCAATGAAACCCGAATCAGTCACCATCCAGAATCTCGAGGCCGCCTTCGCGGGCGAAAGCATGGCGCACATCAAGTATCGTTACTTCGCCAAGCTTGCACGCGAGGCCGGCGACGTCGCGACGGCGCGTATTTTCGAAGAAACCGCTGCCCAGGAAGTTCAGCACGCATTCGGACATCTCGATCTCCTCTACCCGAAGGCGCAACTCACTCCGGCGCGGTCGCTCGAGATCGCGATCGAGGGCGAGACGTACGAATACACCGA
>JAABRB010000509.1 GCA_011391185.1 Betaproteobacteria bacterium | reverse complement strand
TGCGGATTTCGAACGGAAGCCCACCCGCCGCGCGGATCGCCTCCTTGACCACCTTGGCGACGCCGTCGAGGTGGCTGTAGCAGATCGAGAGCTCCGAGGAGGAGTTGACCACCGCGATCTTCGGTTTCTCCATGTCCTCGTCGGTCAGGCCCAGCGCGCGCCATTGCGCCCGCCGCACGGCCCAGCGCGATGTGCCATATTCGAAGTTGCTCCTGAGCTTCCGCTTCATTCCGGCATCCTCCTGCAATAGCGTGCGCTGTGGGTTGCGAGTATAGGAAGCCCTTCGCATAATTGCCAAAACAAGGACGGGACGGAGCCCACACGCCGATGGACAGCGAAGAGTTCGACTACATCATCGTCGGCGCGGGCTCCGCGGGCTGCGTGCTCGCCAATCGTCTTTCCGCCGACCCCAGGAACCGCGTGCTGATTCTCGAAGCCGGCACGCGCGACAATTGGATCTGGTTCCACATCCCCTGCGGGTTCCTCTACGCCGTCAGCAACCCGCGTGCCGATTGGTGCTTCACCACCGAAAAGGAGAAGGGTCTCGGCGACCGGTCGATCTTCTGCCCGCGCGGCAAGGTGATCGGCGGCTCCTCGTCGATCAATGCCATGGTCTATATCCGCGGCCAGGCGGCGGATTTCGACCATTGGCGCCAGCTCGGTCTCACCGGCTGGGGTTGGAACGACGTGCTGCCCCATTTCACCAAGCACGAGGATTATTACCTCGGCTCGAGCGAGCTTTACGGCGCCGGCGGCGAGTTGCGCGTCGAGAAACAGCGCGTCGGCTGGTCCGTTGTCGATGTCGTGCGCCGCGCTGCCGAGCAGATGGGGGTGCGCTGGATCGGTGACCTCAATGCCGGCGACAACGAAGGCATGGGCGATTATGTCGTGACCCAAAAGAACGGCTGGCGCTGGAGCTCGGCCAACGCTTTCCTCAAGCCGGTGCTGAATCGGCAGAACCTGAAGCTTGAGACCGAAACGCTTTGCGAGCGGATCGTGTTCGACGGCAAACGCGCGGCCGGAATCCGCTATCGAAAAGGCGGCGTATCAAAAACGGCGCGCACCAAAGGTGAAGTGATCCTGTCCGCCGGGTCGATCGGCTCCGCACAACTTCTATTGCTTTCGGGAGTCGGCCCCGGCGTGCATCTGGCCGAGCACGGCATCGAGGCGGTTCTCGACAAGCCCGGCGTCGGCGGCAATCTGCACGACCATCTGCAATTGCGGATGCAGTACCGGCTCGAGGGCATCAAGACGCTGAACGAGCGCTACAACTCGCTGATCGGCCGCGCCATGATGGGGCTCGAATACGCGCTGTTCCGCACCGGCCCGCTGACCATGGCGCCCTCGACGCTCGGCATTTTCGCGCGCTCGCATCCGGGCGAGGAGCGTGCAGACTTGGGCTTCAACGTAGTGCCCTATTCGCGCAGCGGCGCTGTCTATGGCGGCGCGTTCGATCCCTATCCGGGCATCACCATGTCGGTCTATGACCTGCGGCCCACCAGCCGCGGCGCCTTGCGGCTGAAAAGCGCGGACCCCGCGGCGCATCCGGCGCTGCAGTTCAATTATCTTTCGACCGAGCGCGACAAGCGCGTGGCGGCCAACTCCATCCGGCTCACGCGCAAGATGATGCGCCAGGCCGCGCTCGCGCCCTATAAGCCGGAGGAGCTCACGCCCGGCCCCGCTACGCGCGACGACGACGAGGCCGCGCTCTTGCAGGCGGCCGGCGAGGTGAGCACGACGATCTTTCACCCGGTCGGCACCGCCAAGATGGGGCTCGCGTCCGATGCGATGGCGGTGGTCGACGCGAACCTGAAAGTGATCGGCCTCGACGGGCTGCGCGTGGTCGATGCCTCGGTCATGCCTACGGTAACTTCGGGCAACACCAACGCGCCCACCATGATGATCGCCGAGAAGGGCGCCGCCATTATCCTCGCGGCGGCGCGCTGATCATGCCGGTCGCCATTCTCGACGACTATCAGGACGCCGCGCTCAACTACGCCGACTGGAGCGCGGCCAAGACCAAAGTGAAGGCATTCAACGAGCACATCGCCGATCGCGACAAGCTCGCCAAGGTACTCGACGAATTCGAGATCGTGGTCGCCATGCGCGAGCGCACCCTGTTCGATCGCGAGCTCTTCGCCAGGCTGCCCAAGCTCAAGCTTCTGATCACCACCGGCATGCGCAATGCCGCGATCGACCTGGAGGCCGCTTCCGCTCATGGCGTCATGGTGTGCGGGACCGAAGGCTCGGCGCATCCGACCGCCGAGCTGGCCTGGGGATTGATCATTGCTTGTTTGCGCAAAATTCCTTTCGAGAACGCCGAGCTGCGCCGAGGCGGCCGCTGGCAGAACACGGTCGGTGGTGATCTCAACGGCAAGCGGCTCGGTGTCATCGGCCTTGGGCGGCTGGGCTCGCGCGTCGCCAAAGTTGGCAAGGCGTTCGAGATGAACGTCATTGCCTGGAGCAAGCACCTGACGCGTGAGCGCTGCGAAGCGGCCGGGGCCGAGCTTGCACCTTCGCTCGACGACGTGCTGCGTAGCTCGGACGTCGTGACCATTCATCTGGTGCTGAGCGAGCGTACGCGCGGCCTGATCGGTGCTCGCGAGCTTGGGCTGATGAAGCAGGCGGCCTATCTGATCAACACTTCGCGCGGACCTATCGTGGATGAGCGCGCGCTGATCGCGGCCCTGAAGAAGGGCAAGATTGCCGGCGCCGGGCTCGACGTGTTCGACGAGGAGCCGCTGCCGTCGGCGCACCCGTTCCGCACCCTCGACAACGTCGTGGCCACGCCGCACCTGGGCTATGTCAGCGAGGATACTTACCGGATCTTCTACGGCCAAGCGGTCGAGGACATCGTTGCCTGGATAGCTAAGAAGCCGGTGCGGGTGCTCAATCCGGCGAAGTGACGCAACGGCTACCGCCGCGCGTCTTCCAG
>JAABRB010000053.1 GCA_011391185.1 Betaproteobacteria bacterium | reverse complement strand
GGTCGCGGGATTCGAGCGCGGTGTGCGGCCGATCGGGCTCTGATCGACGCTGATCACCTTGTCGAAATGTGCGAGCCCCTCGATGCTGTCGTGCGCTGCGGGCTCGGCGGCGGCGCCGTGCAGGTGTCGCGCGACCGCGTGGTACAGCGTGTCGTTCACGAGCGTCGATTTGCCCGAACCCGAAACGCCGGTCACGCAGACGAAGAGGCCCACGGGCAATTCGAGGGTCACGTCCTTGAGATTGTTGCCCCGCGCGCCCACCAGCGTGAGGATCTGCTCCGCATCGGGAGGGCGCCGCCGCGTTGGCACCGCGATCGACCGGCGGCCCGCGAGATACTGGCCGGTGAGCGACGACTCCGAGCGCTTGATGTCGCCCGGCGGCCCCTCGGCCACGACGCGGCCGCCGTGCTCGCCGGCGCCGGGCCCCATGTCGACGACGTGGTCGGCCGCGAGGATCGCCTCTTCGTCGTGCTCGACGACGAGGACCGAGTTGCCCAGGTCGCGCAGGCGCTTCAGCGTGTCGAGCAGCCGGCCGTTGTCGCGCTGGTGCAGGCCGATCGAGGGTTCGTCGAGCACGTACATCACGCCCGTCAATCCCGATCCGATCTGGGAGGCGAGCCGGATGCGCTGCGATTCGCCGCCCGAAAGGGTTTCCGCCGATCGGTCGAGCGACAGGTATTCGAGACCCACGTTCACCAGGAACCCGAGCCGTGCGATGATCTCCTGGACGATACGCTCGGCGATCTGCGCGCGGTGGCCGGGCAGCGCGAGACCTTCAAAGAACGCCAGCGCCTCGCGCAGCGGTGTCCCGCTGATCTCGTAGATCCGCCGGTCCCCGACCGTGACGTGGCGCGCTTCGCGACGCAATCGCGCCCCTTCGCACTCGGGGCAGGGCCGGGTGTTGAGATATTTGGCCAGCTCTTCGCGCACCACGATCGAGTCCGTCTCGCGATAGCGCCGCTCCAGGCTCGGCACCACGCCCTCGAAGCTGTGCTCGCGCACGATCGTGCGGCCGCGCTCGTTCAGGTACGAGAACGGAAGCTTCACCTTGGTCCCGAAAAGAATGATCGCCTGCACGTCCTCGGGCAGCTTCTCGAACGGGCGCTCGACGTCGAACGCGAAGTGCACCGCAAGGCTCGTGAGCATCTGGAAATAGAACTGGTTGCGCCGGTCCCAGCCGCGGATCGCGCCGGACGCAAGCGACAGACCCGGATGCGCGACGACGCGCTTCGGATCGAAGAACTGGATCGCGCCGAGCCCGTCGCACTTCTGGCATGCGCCCAGCGGATTGTTGAACGAGAAGATGCGCGGCTCGAGCTCGGGAAGCGAGTAGCTGCAGATCGGGCACGCGAATTTCGCCGAGAAAAGGTGCTCGCGCCCCGAGTCGGTCTCGACCGCGATCGCCCGACCATCCGCGTGGCGCAGTGCCGTCTCGAATGACTCCGCGAGCCGCTGCGGGACATCCGCGCGCACGCGGATCCGGTCGACCACCACGTCGATCGAGTGCTTGGCGGTCTTGGCGAGCTTCGGCAGTGCGTCGATCTCGTGCACGATTCCGTCGATCCGCAACCGGACGAAGCCCTGCGCGCGCAGCTCCTCGAAGAGCTCCGCCTGCTCGCCCTTGCGGCCGGCAACCACCGGCGCGAGCACCATGATCCGGGTGTCCTCCGGAAGCGCGAGCACGTGATCCACCATCTGCGCCACCGTCTGCGACTCGAGCGCGACGCCGTGATCGGGACAGAAGGGGGTACCCACGCGCGCGAAGAGCAGGCGCAGGTAGTCGTGGATCTCTGTGACAGTGCCGACCGTCGAGCGCGGATTGTGGCTCGCCGCCTTCTGCTCGATCGAGATCGAGGGCGAGAGCCCTTCGATCAGGTCGACGTCGGGTTTCTGCATCAACTGCAGGAATTGCCGCGCGTACGCCGACAGCGACTCGACGTAGCGGCGCTGGCCTTCCGCGTAGAGCGTGTCGAACGCGAGCGAAGACTTGCCCGATCCCGAGAGACCGGTGATCACGACCAGGCGGTTCCTGGGCAGATCGATGCTCAGGTTCTTCAGGTTGTGCGTGCGTGCGCCGCGGATGCGGATGAAATCCATCGTCGTTTGTGCCTCGCACCCCGGGCGAGCCGCTGCCCGCGCGGGGAAACCAGGCACTATACAAACTTCCGGGCGTTCGGCGCTACCCATTCGAGCGGCCCGTCATGACGGGGCAGCGGCCGTGCCTGGCCGGCGCCTGAGGCGGGAATGGAAGTTCCCCTCCTCTTCGAGGAGGGGTGCCGCCGGAGGCGGCGGGGGGTGTGCAGCGGCGGATCGAACCACCCCGGCTGCTTCGCAGCCACCCAGCCCGGCCCGAAGCGCGGACGCCTCGGGCGTTCGTCGGCTCGATCGTGCGCAGGCACGTTCTCGAAACCCCGACTCACCCTTTTCAAGGAGGGGATGGTTTGGAGGCGCCGCTGGCAGCATTTCACCGCAGGCCTCAAAATTACGGGCTTCGGCCTGTCAATCTCCCGTAATGGACGCCCCTCCCGAGCATTCCAGCCGGATGTCACGCTTCGAGCTGCGCGCCAGCGCGTCGCTCGCGTCGCTGTTCGCGCTGCGGATGCTGGGGCTGTTCCTGATCCTGCCGGTATTCGCCGTGCATGCGAAGGATCTGCGCGGCGGCGACAGCCTGACGCTCGTGGGGCTCGCGCTGGGCGCGTACGGCCTCACTCAGGCCATGCTGCATCTGCCGTTCGGGATGGCATCGGACCGCTTCGGACGCAAGCGCGTCATCATTCTCGGCCTCGCCGTTTTCGCCGCAGGAAGCTTTCTCGCGGCGACGGCGACCGACATCTATTGGACCATCGCCGGTCGCGCGCTGCAGGGCGCGGGTGCGATCTCCGCCGCCGTCGTTGCGTTCGTCGCCGATCTCACGCGCGACGAGCATCGTACGAAGGCGATGGCGATCATCGGCGGTTCGATCGGGGTTGCGTTCGCGGTGTCGCTGGTGGCCGCACCCGGCCTGTACCGCGTGATCGGCATGGACGGAATCTTCACGCTCACCGGTGTGCTCGCGCTCGCGGGGATCTGGGTGACCGCGCAGGTCGTTCCGCCGGAGCCCGCCGCGCGACGGGCGCACGGCACCGCAATGCCGCGCGCGCGACTCGGTGCGATCGCAATCGATCCCGAGCTCCTGCGACTGAATTTCGGGATCTTCACGCTGCACATGGTGCAGATGGCGATGTTCATCGTGATTCCGCACGCGTTGATCGAGTACGGCGGCCTCGCGGTCACCGATCACTGGAAGGTGTACCTCCCGGTCGTGATCGGGTCGTTCGTCCTGATGGTGCCGCCCATCCTCGCCGCCGAGCGGCGGAGCCATCTGAAAACGGTGTTCCTGGGATCGATCGCGTTGCTCGTGCTGGTCGAGATCGGTTTCATCGGGTTCGGAGCGAGCTTCGGCGGTCTGGTCGTGCTGCTGCTCGGGTTCTTCGTGGGATTCAATATCCTGGAGGCGAGCCTGCCCTCGCTCGTCTCGCGCGTCGCGCCGGCGTCCGCGCGGGGAACTGCCATGGGGATCTACAATACGACCCAATCGCTGGGGCTCTTCGCGGGCGGCGTGCTCGGTGGATGGCTCGCACAGCACTACGGAGCGGGCGCGGTGTTCGCGATGAGCGCGGGAGTGATGATTGCCTGGGGAATCGTCGCGGCGCCGATGACGGTGCCGCCGCTTGCCGCGAGCCGGACGATTCCCATCGGGCCGGTCGACGATCCGGAGCGGCTGCGCGTCGCGCTGGTGAGCGTCAACGGCGTGCGGGAGGCAATCGTTATTCCGGAGCACGGGGTGGCGCACCTCAAGGTTCTGCCGGGGTGGGACGAAGGAAGCGTGATGAAACTCGTGGGAGGAAAAGCCTAATGGCATCGGTAAACAAAGTCATTCTCATCGGCAATCTCGGCGCCGACCCCGAAACGCGCTACTCCACGGACGGCGCGGCAATCACCAACATCCGGATCGCGACCACCGACCGGTGGAAGGACAAGGGCTCGGGCGAGATGCGCGAGCAGACCGAGTGGCACCGAGTCGTGTTCTTTGGCCGGCTCGCTGAAATTTCAGGCGAATACCTGAAGAAAGGGTCGCCGGTCTATGTCGAGGGCCGCCTGCGCACCCGCAAGTGGACCGACAAGGAGGGCCACGATCGTTACACCACCGAGGTCACCGCCGATGTCATGCAGCTCCTCGGTAGCCGGGGAGGGGCGGGCGAGCCGTCGACGCGCGAACCCGCAGCCGGGGAGGGCGCGCCCTCCCGGGCCGGCGCACAGAAGGGGTCGCGTGGGCCCGAGGATATTGAAGACGACATCCCGTTCTGAGGGACCTCGCCTCCGCGTGAGGGTCGGCAACGCCCAGATTTTGCGGGGAAATTCGGGCATTCCGGTATAATCCCCGGCCTTTGCCGGTGTCATCGGGGGATAGTCGTGCCGATCTACGAATACCGGTGCTCGGATTGCGGGCACCAGCAGGAACATTTGCAGAAGGTTTCCGATCCCCTGCGGACGACCTGCCCGTCTTGCGGCCATGAAACCTACATCAAGCAGTTGACGGCAGCGGGTTTTCAGCTCAAGGGCAGCGGTTGGTACGCGACCGATTTCAAGGGCGGCGGCCAGAAGCCCGCGGCCAAGGACGCCGACGGAACCAGGTCGGAGTCCAAGACGGAAGCAAAATCCGAAGCGAAATCGGATGCGAAATCGGACGCCAAGGCGGAAACGAAGTCGGACGCCAAGACCGAGAGCAAGACAGAGAGCAAGACAGAGAGCAAACCGGATAAGAAGGCCACCGCTTCGGCCGGCGGCACGTCCTGAAACCGTGGGTGATTTCCGACCGACGCCATTTCCGATTCCCCCAGTCGCCGACGTATTCGCGTAAGCCGGCGGCGACCGCCGCGGCACGTATCCCTTGAAACGCTATCTCATCACCGGGCTCCTGATCTGGATTCCCCTGGTCATCACGATCTGGGTGCTGCACTTTCTCGTGAGCACGATGGACCAGTCGCTGGGGCTGCTGCCGCCGCAGTGGCAGCCCGAGGCGTTTTTCGGGAGGAAAATTCCGGGACTCGGGGCGATTCTCACCGTCGTGATCGTCCTCGTGACCGGCGTGCTGGCCTCGAACATACTCGGGCAGCGGCTCGTGGTGTTCTGGGAGTCGATTCTCCGGCGCATCCCGGTCGTGAACTCGATCTATGTCGGCGTGAAGCAGGTGAGCGACACGCTGTTCAAGCCGGGCGGTAAAGCGTTTCGTAAAGCGGTGCTCGTCGAGTGGCCGCGCGAGGGCATGTGGACCATCGCGTTCCTGACCGGCGTGCCGGGTGGCGACGTGGCGAACCACCTGCGGGGCAACTACGTGAGCGTCTATGTGCCGACGACGCCCAACCCCACCGGCGGCTACTTCATCATGCTGCCGCGCGAGGACGTCATCGACCTCGAGATGAGCGTCGACGACGCGTTCAAGTACATCATCTCGATGGGTGTCGCGCCGCCGAACGGGGCAAGCCAATCCAGCGGCCGCGAGTAGTGAAGCGCGCGGCGCCGCGGTCATTCACCCACACTCTTATCGCCTGATTGAAATGCGAACCCATTACTGCGGCCAGGTCAATGCCGCGCACATAGACCGGAGCGTCACGCTGTGCGGCTGGGCGCACCGGCGCCGCGACCATGGCGGCGTCATCTTCATCGACCTGCGCGACCGCGAAGGTCTCGTGCAGGTAGTTTGCGATCCGGATCGGGAGGCGACGTTCCGGACGGCCGAACGCGTGCGCAACGAGTTCTGCCTCCGGGTCACCGGAAAAGTGCGGCGCCGTCCGGAGGGGACCGTGAATCCCGACCTGAGCACGGGCGAGATCGAGGTGCTCGCGCACGAGCTCGAGGTTCTCAACGCATCGGTCACGCCGCCGTTTCAGCTCGACGAGGAGAACCTCAACGAGAACGTGCGATTGCTGCACCGCGTGATCGATCTGCGCCGGCCGCAGATGCAGGCGAATCTCAAGCTTCGTTACCGCGTTTCGATGGCGGTGCGCCGGTATTTCGATGCGCAGGGCTTCCTCGAGATCGAGACACCGATGCTCACACGGAGCACGCCCGAGGGCGCGCGCGACTATCTCGTGCCCTCGCGCCTCTACAGCGGACAGTTCTACGCGCTCCCGCAGTCGCCGCAGCTCTTCAAGCAGATGCTGATGGTGGCCGGATACGACCGCTACTACCAGATCACCAGGTGCTTTCGCGACGAGGATCTGCGGGCCGACCGGCAACCCGAGTTCACCCAGATCGACGTGGAGACCTCGTTCCTGGATGAGGGCGAGATTCGCCGCATCATGGAAGGCATGGTGCGCGAGGTGTTCAAGGAAACGCTCGGCATCGGCCTGCCCGACCCCTTCCCGATCCTCACGTATGGCGAGGCGATGCGCGACTACGGCTCGGACAAGCCTGACCTGCGCGTCCCGCTCCTGCTCACCGAGCTCACCGATCTGATGAAGGACGTGGAGTTCAAGGTGTTCCGTGCGGCGGCCGACCTGCCGGGCGGGCGTATCGCGGCGCTGCGGATTCCGCGGGGCGGGAGCCTGACCCGCAAGGAGATCGACGAGTACACTGCTTTCGTCGGCATCTACGGGGCCCGGGGCCTCGCGTACATCAAGGTCAACGACGCGACGAAGCCTGGCGAAGAGGGGTTGCAGTCGCCGATCGTGAAATTCCTGCCACGCGAGGTGCTGAGCGCGATCCTGCAGCGCACGGGGGCGCAGAACGGCGACCTGATCTTCTTCGGCGCCGATCGCGCGAAGGTCGTGAACGACGCGCTGGGCAATCTGCGCACCCGCATCGGGCACGAGAAGGGCTACGCGGCGGCGGGCTGGCGGCCACTTTGGGTGGTCGATTTCCCGATGTTCGAGTGGGATGAGGAGGCGAAGCGCTGGGGGGCGATGCACCATCCGTTCACCTCGCCGAAGGACGGTCACGAAGACCGGCTCGAGAGCGACCCGGCGCAGGCGCTTGCCAGGGCCTACGACATCGTCCTCAATGGATGGGAGATCGGCGGCGGCTCGGTGCGTATCCACCGCGCCGAGGTCCAGAGCAAGGTCTTTCGCGCGCTCGGCATTGATGACGAGCACGCGCGCGCCAAGTTCGGCTTTCTGCTTGATGCGTTGCAGTACGGCGCACCGCCCCACGGCGGCATTGCGTTCGGGTTGGACCGCATCGTCACGTTGATGGCAGGCGCCGAATCGATACGCGACGTCATCGCGTTTCCGAAGACCCAGCGCGGCCAGTGCCTGCTGACGCAGGCGCCGAGTCCGGCCGACGAGCGGCAGCTGCGCGAGCTGCATCTGCGGATCCGGACTCCCGAGACGAAGTGAGCGCGCGATGCTGAGCTCGCGCTGCGAGGTGTACGGCAACGCCCGGACGGCGTTTGACTGATGCGGGACGGACGCTCCATCCTGCCGCGGCGCTTCGCCGCGCTTTTTGTTCTGTGCATTTGCGTCCTGTTTGCTCCGACGGCGAATCGGGCCCTTGCCGGAGATCCGTCGTCGGCGGACCGGATCGCACTCGGCGAACGACCGCAGGAGACGCGCAGTGCGTCTGCTGCACGCGAGGTCTCGATCGGGAATCTCCCGAAGGAAGCGCGCGAAACCCTTGCGCTCATCAAGCGGGGCGGGCCGTTCCCGTATCAGAAGGACGGCAGCAGCTTCGGCAATCGAGAGAAGCATCTGCCGCCCAAGACGCACGGGTACTACCGTGAGTACACCGTCCCGACGCCCGGCGCGCGCGATCGGGGCACGCGGCGAATCGTTGCGGGTCGCGACGGAGAGTACTATTACACCGACGACCACTACAACTCGTTCAATCGGATTCGCGAGTAATGTACGAAGAGATTCTCATTGACTCCGGAAGGGCGGGCATCTATCAGGTCCCCCCGGACGTCGGCACGCTGGAGGCGGTCGCGGCGGACAGCGATTTTGCGGTGTGGCGGGTCGACCTTGCCGAAGTGCGCAGCAAGCAGGATCTGCTCGACGCGATCGCCCGTGAGCTTGCGTTCCCCGAATGGTTTGGCTCCAATTGGGACGCGCTCGAAGACTGCCTCACCGATCTCTCCTGGAGCGTCGCGTCGGGCTATGTGCTGATTCTCGCCAACGCGGGCGCTTTCGCTGCCGCGGCGCCCGAGGAATTCGAGACGGCGCTCGAGGTCTTCGACGGCGCGGCCGAATACTGGTACGACGAGGATGTGCCCTTCTGGGTGCTGGTCGGCGAAGCCGATTTTGCCCAGTTCGACATACCGGTGCTGGGCGAGGAATGACCTCCGGGACCGCGGCGGCGCCGCGGCGTTACAAGATTCCGATTTCGGTGCTGGTCGTGATCCACACGTCGGCGCTGGACGTACTCCTGATGGAGCGCGCACCGTGGCCAGGCTACTGGCAGTCGGTCACGGGGAGCGTGGACCGGGAGGACGAGCCGCTCGTCGAGACTGCGGCGCGCGAGGTGCTGGAGGAGACGGGGATCGACGCGCAGCGTCATCGGCTCCTGGCATGGGACATCCAGAACCGCTTCGAGATCTACGAGCTGTGGCAGTCCCGATTCGCCCCCGGCGTCACGCACAATACCGAGCACGTCTTCGGGCTGACAATACCCGGGCCGGTTCCCGTGCGGCTCGCGTCGCAGGAGCATTCGCAATACCTGTGGCTCCCGTGGAAAGAAGCCGCGGAGAAATGCTTCTCGTGGTCCAACCGGGACGCGATACTGATGCTTCCGGACCGCGTGGCGGCCGGTTCCTGATCCGGCCACCGATACAGACGCTACAGAACATGGACCTGCATATCGCAAGCTACAACATCCACAAGGGATTCTCGCATTTCAACCGCCGCATGGTCGTGCACGAGCTGCGCGACCGGCTGCGGACCGTGAACGCTGACATCGTGTTCCTGCAGGAAGTGCAGGGCGAGCATGCCGGACACGCGCGGCAGTTTCACAACTGGCCGGGCGAGCCGCAGTACGAGTTCCTCGCCGACAGCGTCTGGCCGGAATTCGCCTACGGGCGCAACGCTGTCTACGACAAGGGTCATCACGGGAACGCGATTCTTTCGCGCTATCCGATCATCACTGCCGAGAATCAGGACATTTCCACTCATCCATTCGAGAGCCGCGGGTTGCTTCACTGCGAGATCCGGGTTCCGAATCGCAGAATCTCGGTGCATTGCGTGTGCGTGCATTTCGCGCTCGGCGAAGGTGGCCGGCGACATCAGATCCACGCGCTCGTTCGGCGTGTCGTCGACCTGGTTCCCGACGATGCGCCGCTCATCATCGCGGGGGACTTCAACGACTGGCGGAACCGGGCCGGCCGGGCGCTTGCAGGGGAGCTCGGCGTGCACGAAGTGTTCCGCGACCACCGCGGCAGGCCGGCCCGCAGCTTCCCGAGCCGGATGCCCATCCTGCGCCTGGACCGCATCTACGTGCGCGGCTTCTCGGTGTATCACGCCGAGGTGCACCATGGCCATCCGTGGTCGCGGATCTCGGACCACGCGATGCTTTCGGCGCGTCTCGCGGTGGGATGAGCGTCACATTCCGCGAGGGGAACCGGCTCACGCTTCTCCGGAGCGGCGATGAATACTTCCCCGCGCTCGAGGCGGCCATCGAGGCCGCGCAGTACACGATTCATCTCGAAACCTACATCTTCGCGGACGACGCGGCGGGGCGGCGCATCGCCGGGGCGCTGCTCGCGGCGGCGGCACGCGGCGTGCGAACCGACGTCATCGTCGACGGCTTCGGATCGAAGCGGTTTCTCGGGACGCTGAGCGACGTGCTCGCCGCCGGCCATGTCCGGGTGCTCGTCTTCCGGCCGGACATCTATCCGTGGAATTTCGGCCGGCACCGGCTGCGGCGCATGCATCGCAAGCTGGCAGTGATCGACGGCAGCGTCGCGTTCGTCGGCGGGATCAACATCATCGACGACATGCACACGCCGGGACACACGCCGCCGCGCTTCGATTATGCAGTGCGCGTGGAAGGCCCGATCCTGAAAAGCGTGCACGAGCAGGCCGATCAGCTCTGGACGCTCACCGCCTGGGCGAACCTTCGCCAGGAGTGGGCATTCTGGCCCACCCCGGACCCGCCTTCGGCCGCGGCGCCGCAGGGCTTTCAGCGTGCGGCATTTCTCGCGCGGGATAATTTCCGGCATCGTTCCGACATCGAGGACGCGTATCTCGAGGCGATCGAGGCGGCCGAGGAGGAGATCGTGATCGCGAGCGCGTACTTCTTTCCGGGCCGGCGCTTCCGGCGTGCGCTGATGCAGGCGGCGACGCGGGGTGTGCGCGTGGTGCTTCTCCTGCAGGGGCGGGTCGAGTACGTGCTCCTGCACTACGCCTCGCGCGCGCTCTATGGCGCGCTGCTCGATGCCGGCGTCGAGATCCAGGAGTACAACCGCAGCTTTCTTCACGCCAAGGTCGCGGTCGTGGACGGGCAGTGGGCCACGGTCGGGTCGTCGAATATCGATCCGTTCAGCCTGATGCTCGGGCGCGAGGCCAACATCGTCGCGGACGATCGACGCTTTGCCCAGGAACTGCGCGAGAGCCTGCAACGCGCGATGGTGGACGGTGCCGAGCCCGTGATCCGGCAGCAATGGCGCAGGCAGCCGATTCTGCGCCGCGTCAAGATCTGGATCGCGTACGGAATCGCCCGATTCCTGATGGGGATGTTCGGCTATGCGCGAATGCGCTAGCGGGGTGGGGAGGAACCACCCCCGGCTGTTTTGTAGCCGCCCCTCCTTGAAAAGGAGGGGAGAAAATCACTTTCCCCTCCTCTCCGAGGAGGGGTGCCGGCGCAGCAGGCGGGGTGGTGGGTCGTCGAATCCCGCTGCGCGCGTCACCCCACGGCAACGATGCGGCCGTCTTCGAACCGCGGGACGACCGGGAGCACGGAGAGCTGGGCAGCGTATTCGACTTCGGAGGTGAAGCCGCGGTCGACCATCATCCTGCCGACCCGGCAGTCGAGCAGGCTCGGCAGCGGATCACGGGCATGGTACAGCAGGCGCGCGGCACGCGCGGCGTCCGAGAAATCCGCATGCTCGCCAAGGCGCTGCGCAATGAGCTCCACCAGGTAACCGGCGCCGTAAAAGTCCTCGAAGTTGAAATTGCCCATCGAGCCGGAGCAGACGAACAGAATGGTCTGGTCCGGGTGGGCGTCGAGCACGTGCTCGACCACCGCACGACCGTTGAGCAGCGCAGCGGCGTAGACCTGTCCGGCGCTTGACATTTCCTTGAGTGCAACAGTGCCGTTGGTCGTGGAGTAGACGACGTGCTTCCCCGCCACGCCGTGCGCGACCAGCGCCAGCGGCATCGGCGGCGCGAAGCCGGGCAGCGTCTCCGCGTACAGCTCGCCGGCCAGCACGACCGTTCCCGAAGGATGCCGGTTTCCTTCCGCGCGGGCAGCCGCTTCGTCGAGCGTGGGAATCACCGCCCGGGCGCCATGCGCCAGCGCGGTCGCAATCGTCGATGTCGCGAACAGGACGTCGAGCACGATTGCGATCTTGCCGGGCATGCGGACCGTGTCGATCTCCTCCTTGCGGCCGAGAACGTGGATTTTGTGATTGAGGATCATCCGGCCGAGCCGCGCACCGCCGGATTGCGGCGCCGGAAGAGACCGGTGCCGGTCATCTCCATCACCAGCTCCTGATTCTGGTTGAACACGTCCCAGCGATGCCGCACGATCCCCATCTCCGGCCGGGTTTTCGAGACGTTGGTTTCGAGCACCGTCATGCGCAGCGAGATCGCGTCACCGGGCCGCACCGGTATCAGCCAGCGAATCTGATCCACGCCGGACGATCCCATGCTCGCCGAATCGAGCAGATAGGCGTCGCAGATCATCCGCATGCACAGGCTGACCGTGTGCCAGCCGCTCGCGATGATGCCGCGATAAATCGATTGCTTCGCCTTTTCCTCGTCGACGTGGAACGGTTGCGGATCGAACCGGGAGGCGAATTCGACGATTTCTTCCCGCGTGAGCGTCGGACCTTGGATCTCCGTCATGTGTCCCGGCTCGAAGTCCTCGAAATAGTACTTGAATGACTCAGTCATGACTGCGTGGCGGCATCGATCAATCGGACCGGCGGAGAAAGATCTGAATGCCTGTCATCGACAGGACGACCTCATCGGCCTGGTTCAACACCTCCCAGCGCCACTTCACGGCACCGCGGTCGGGTTTGCTCGCGGAAGGCCGCGATTCGAGCACCGTGGCGCGGTAGCGCAACGTGTCGCCCGGGCGCACCGGGCGGAGAAACTTCAGGTCGTCGATGCCCGGCGAGCCGATGCACGAGCTCGCATTGAGATAGCCGTCGCACATCTGGCGCATCGCGACGGTGGCGGTGTGCCAGCCGCTCGCGATCAGCCCGCCGAATGGCGACGCTTTCGCGGCGGTCTCGTCCGTGTGATAGCGCTGCGGATCGTGCTCGCGCGCGAACGCGACAATTTCGTCCCCGGAAAGCGTCCGCCCTGACGACTCGTAGGTCCAGCCCGGTGTGAAATCTTCCCAGTGATATTCGAAGGACATGCGCGCGTAGAAGTCGGGCGTGACGGATGCGGTGCAATGCAGCGCGTATTATACGACGGGTGTGCGACCGTTCTGCTGCGCCAGAGTCTCCTCGGATGTTTGATGTAAGCATCACCGGCCCGCTGCGCGCTGCCGTCGTGCTCGCCGGCATCCTGATTGCTGCGGCAGCCGGCGCCGCAGATCGGCTGCCGCGCCTGGCTGTCGACGGTGGCGCGACGACGGTCTCGGGCGTCTCGTCCGGCGGCTACATGGCCGTGCAGTTCCATGTGGCGCACTCGTCCATCGTCAACGGGGTCGGCGTGCTCGCCGCAGGCCCGTACTATTGTGCGCGCGGCAGTCTGTGGACTGCGTTGAACGACTGCATGTCCCCGGGAACCTGGACGGCACTGCCGGACGCGAGGGCGCTTGCTGCCGTGGCAGCTGGTCTGGCGCGCGCCGGCCGCATCGACCTGACCGGACATCTGGCACGCTCGCGCGTATGGCTCTTTACCGGAACACGGGACCGCACGGTACTGCCCGCGGTCGTCGACACGCTGCGGAATTTCTATCTGAGTTTCGTGCCGGTGCTCTCAGTAGCGTTTGTCGGTGAAATCGAGGCTGGCCACGGGATGGTGACGGAAGACGCAGGCGTGGGCTGCAGCGTGACCGATTCGCCGTACATCAACGACTGTGACTACGATGCGGCCGGCAAGCTGCTTGCACACCTGCTCGGGCTGCTCGATGCGCCGCGCCCGGGGGCCTCCGGCAGGCTCGTGATGTTCGATCAGCGCGAGTTCGCGGGCGACGACGCCTATTCGATCAGCCTGGCCGACACCGGGTACGCTTTCGTTCCCGAATCGTGCGAGCGTGAACGATGCCGCGTGCATGTCGCGTTTCACGGGTGCCGGCAAGGCGCCGCGGCGATCGGCGAGCGGTTCGTGCGCGAGGCCGGGTACAACCGCTGGGCGGCGGACAATCGCATCGTCGTCCTGTACCCGCAGATCGTGGCGCGCAGCGGATGGGGCGGCGCGCTGTGGAACGGGAGCTTCATTTTCAACCCGCGCGGCTGCTGGGACTGGTGGGGCTATACCGGAACGCAATACCACACGAAGCAGGGTGCCCAGATCCGTGCCGTGAAAGCCATGCTCGAGCGCCTCGCCGCGCCGCGCGGCGAGTGAGGAGTGAGTAGTGAGAAGAGAGTTGGGCACCACCCCGTCGCCTTCGGCGCCACCCCTCCTCGGAGAGGAGGGGAAAAACACCATCCGCTCCTCGGAGGGGAGGGGAAAAACCCCATCCGCTCCTCGGAGAGGAGGGGAAAAACCGCATCCGCTCCTCGGAGGGGAGGGGAAAAACCGCATCCGCTCCTCGGAGAGGAGGGGAAAAACCGCATCCGCTCCTC
>JAABRB010000006.1 GCA_011391185.1 Betaproteobacteria bacterium | reverse complement strand
AAGATCTTGTCCGGGAGATCGACGCGCGCCGTCGACTGGCCCACGATCCGGTAGGCGCTCGGCGGCTTGGGCGTGGCCGATCCGGTCGCTTCGCGATCGAGCAGCGCGTCGTCGGCGAGTGCCCAGTAGCTCGTCCGGCGGCCGTTCGGCGCGGAGATTGCGCCGTCCTCCACCTTGAGCGTATCCACAGCGACGCCCAGTTCCGCCGCCGCTTCCGCGAGATAGATTGCGCGGGCCTCGGCGCACGCGTAGCGCAGCGCGGTACCCGAGTCCTGAATCGACAGGCTTCCCGAGGTCACGCCCTCGTTCGGGCTGGCAGGGGTCGTCGCCGGCACGAGGACGACGCAGCCGAGATCGACGTCGAGCTCCTCCGCCGCGATCTGCGCGAGCGCGGTGAGAATGCCCTGCCCGATCTCGACCTTTCCCGAAGTGACGGTGACTGTCCCCGCCTGGGCGATGCGCAGCCACTGCGAAAGTCGCCGGTTGCCCTGCAGGCTACCCGGCAGTTTCGCGTCGCTCGCGGGTTTCGATGGCGTGCTCATGCCGCCTCCTGCGCCGCGCGGAGCACGGCGCGCACGATGCGATTGTGCGTTCCGCAGCGGCACAGATGCCGGTCGAGCGCCGTGCGAACCTCGTCCTCCGTCGGATCGGGCGTGCGCGCGAGGAGCGCTTCGGCGCTGATCATGATCCCGGACAGGCAGTAGCCGCACTGCCCCGCCTGCTCGGCGATGAACGCGCGCTGCAGCCGGTGCGCGCGCTCCGGGGTGCCGAGACCCTCGATCGTGACGACGTTCTTGCCGGCGGCCGCCCAGAGTGGCGTGTCGCACGACGGCACGGATTGGCCGTCGATCAGGACGTGGCACGCGCCGCACTGATTCGCGCCGCAACCGAGGCGCGTGCCTTTCAGTCCGAGGTCGTTACGCAGGACGTAGACGAGCGGCGTGTTCTGCGCCGCCTGGACGACGCGCTCCGCGCCGTTGACGGTGAAACGGATCGCTTCGCTCATCCTGACCTCAGATCGGCGCGGAACGGTTGGACTTTACGGCGTGCGGCACGGTCTCCTCCTGTCAACAGGCGCCGGCGAACTCTTTCGGGAACGGCGGATTCGATGTTCGCGAGGATAATGCCACATGGCGTGAACTGAAGCGCCCCGGCCCCGGCAGGCGGTCAGCGTCTCCTGCACGTCTGCGGAGCGTCGTGCATCATGTGGTCCGCGGCCGAAACGCTCGCGATCGACGTCGATGCGCCTCCGAAATCAAGATCGATCTCCATGACCGTTCCCATGATTCCCCGCCCGGCGGCAACGCTCGCGCTCCTGCGCGATGGAGAGCGCGGCCTCGAGGTGCTGATGATGCGGCGGACGCATCTCGCCGAGTTTGCGAGCGGCGCGTATGTCTTCCCGGGCGGCGCCGTCGACGACTCGGATCACGCCCCCGCGCTCGCCGCGCTCGCGCGCGGCATGGATGACGCACACGCAAGCCGCGTGCTCGGCCTGCCGCACGGCGGACTGGCCTACTGGATCGCGGCGATCCGCGAAAGTTGCGAGGAGGCGGGGCTGCTGCTCGCCTATGACGGCACCGGCGAGGTGGTCCCGATCGAAGACGATGAGCACCGTGCCGAGTTCGGCAAGCAGCGCCGGGCGCTCAATCAAGGCGATGTTTCGCTCGTCGATCTGTTGCGCGAGCGGCGGCTCGCGCTCGCCACCGATGCGCTGGCCTACCTGAGCCGCTGGATCACGCAGGCCGGGCGTCCGCGCCGCTTCGACACGCGATTTTTCGTCGCGCGTGCGCCGGCCCGGCAGCAGTCCGAGCACGACGGGTCGGAGCTCCTGCATCACGTGTGGGTGACGCCGCAGGATGCGCTGGCGCGCAACGCGCGCGGCGAAGTGAACCTGCTGTACCCCACCATCAAGACCCTTCAGACGCTCGCGCGATTCCACAGGGTCGACGAGGCGCTCGACTACGCGCGAACCGAGCGCGCGATGCCCGCGATGATTCCGCGCGCGGCGACGAGCCGCACCGGGCCGACAACGCTGTTCTGGGGCGACTATGCCTATGCCGAGGTCGGCAAGCTCGATCCCGACGGGAAGGGTACGGCGAACTGCGAGATCGCTCCGGGCAACGTCGTGCGACTCTCAACGCGGGTGCGGCGCGTCACCGCACCGAACCCGGGGATGATGACCGGGCCGGGTACGAACACGTATCTGCTGGGCGATGCCTCGACAGGTGTCGCGGTGATCGACCCGGGCCCGGCAATCGACCGCCACGTCGAGGCGATCTGCACCGCAGCCGACGGCCAGATCCGGTGGATCTTGTGCACTCACACCCATATCGATCACTCGCCGGCGGCCGCGTCGCTCAAGGCGCGGACCGGCGCGCTGACCTTCGGCATGCTCGCGCTGCACGCCGAGCGTCAGGATGCGACGTTTCAGCCGGATACGCGCCTCGCGCATGGCGAGCGTATCGCGGTCGCGGGCAGCACGCTGCGGGTGCTGCACACGCCGGGCCATGCCTCGAATCAGCTCTGCTTCCTCCTGGAAGAGGAGCGGCTGCTTTTCACGGGCGATCACATCATGCAGGGCTCGACGGTCGTCATCAATCCGCCCGACGGTGACATGACCGCTTACTTCGCGTCGCTCCAGGCGCTGATCGCCGAGGAGGTGGCTTACATCGCGCCAGGTCACGGATTCCTCATGGACAAACTGCCCGAGGTCATCGACCGGTTGATCATTCATCGGCGCGACCGCGAGAACAAGGTGTGGCACACACTGCGTGCCGCCGGAACGGCGACCGTGGAACAGCTCGTTCCGACGGTGTACGACGATGCGCCGCCGCGGCGCCATGGCATTGCCGCCCGGTCGCTGCTTGCGCATCTCCTCAAGCTGGAACGAGAGGGTCGCGCGCGTCGGATAGCGGGAGGGCGATGGGAGGTGGTCGCAGCGTAGCCGTTGCGCGCCCTTGTGTTCCGCGTCCGGCACACTCAGGAAGACCGGTGGCGCGTCGAACCGTTTCAGCGCGCACCACTCGATGTTGCCGTCGCGACCGACCAGCGCGGAGCCGTGGCAGTCGCCGATTGCGGCATAGCTCCCGATGGGGGAGTACCCGCCCGTTTCTCAGGAATGTTGTATCCCCTCCTCTTCGAGGAGGGGTGGTTGCGAAGCAACCGGGGTGGTGTTCCAGAGTCCTGATCGAAGCCGCAACCACCCCGCCCGCTTCGCGGGCACCCCTCCTTGAAAAGGAGGGGAAAAGATCTCCAACCCTCGCTATCGCGCACGCCCCGCGCGCGATTCCGCCGCAGGGCGAAAAAAAGCCCGGTCGCCCGGGCTTTTTCAACAGAACTCCAGATCGCTTCAGACCGGCTTGACGTTGCCTGCCTGCGGGCCCTTCTGGCCCTCGCGCACTTCGAACTCCACCTTCTGGCCTTCCTTGAGGGTCTTGAACCCGGCCATCTGGATCGCGGTGTGATGCGCAAACAGATCCTTGCCGCCGCCATCGGGCGTGATGAACCCGTAGCCTTTTTCCTCGCTGAACCACTTTACGGTACCGGTTGCCATTGAACTTCCTTTCCTTGAATCGATTGAGATAGCCGAAGCGTTACCGGGCCACGGCGGCCGGGCACGAAGATCAAGGGAGGGGAGTGGAACCGGAAACGCCGCTGGCGCGGCGGTATGGACGGTAGTGGCACTGCGTACTCACTTCTTGAATATCCTGCGGATAGGAATGTAGCACGATCCGCGGGCCGGGTGGGGCGATTTCAGGTCTTGCCGCGCTGCAGCGAAGACCGACAAGGACCCTCCGGGTGTGACCGGTTTCTCGTTTCGGAACCGCTATCGTGCGGACGGCGGGCAGGCCCCGTTTGTCGTGCGCGAGCGGGTCTGCTATCGTTTCGGCACGGCATGTGCCGGGTTTGCGGAAAGGAGGTGATCCGATGTCTAGTCGATTGCTGAGTTTCGTTGCCGCCATCGTGTTCACGATGTCGAGCAGCGCCGCGTTGGCTTGCTACAGCTCGGGTCTGGACAAGATGACCGGGACGAAAGGTTCCAGCTCTGCCAGCACCTCCAGCACGGTGGACAAGCGCGGCGGCTGAACGAAAGGTTTTTTCGGCCCCGCGTTCTCCGTTGCAGCACTCGACTCCGCGAGTCGAGCCCGACGCGAGAATAAGCAGTCGAACAAACTCGCACGACATTCAGCGGCCGCGGGCGTAGCTCGCGGCCGCTTTTCTTTGCGCGCAGCAGTAGAATTGCGCGAGTCACTTGCGCGAGTCACTTGCGCGAAGATCGTGGAAGGTCACGAACAGGAGAAAACCGGCTGGTTTCCTCGAGGATAAACGCGGAAGGTTACGAACAGGAGGAACCCGGCCGGTTTCCTCGAGGACAAACGCGGAAGGTTACGAACAGGAGGAAACCGGCCGGTTTCCTCCCGTTACCCTCCTTCCCGCTCAGAGGGCACGTAGCATGAAGTTTGGTCGCTGCTTCATGGCGCTGCTGATGGTCGGTCTTGCTGCGCAGGCGGTGGCGCAGCACGGGTCGCAGCCGCTGCACCGGCAATTCGACGATGCGGAGCAATGGGCCAGGGTGTTCGACGACCCGGCGCGGGATGCCTGGCAAAAGCCCGCGGAGGTGATACGCGCGCTTGCGCCCGACGCGTCGGTGGCGGATGTCGGCGCGGGCACCGGCTATTTTTCGGTCCGGCTCGCGCGCGCCGTCCCGCAGGGTCGTGTCTACGCAGCCGATGTCGCGCCGGGGATGGTGCAGCATCTCAAGTCGCGTGCCGAACATGAGAAGCTCGCGAACCTGGTTGCGCACCAGGCGGCTGCCGACGATCCGCGGCTGCCGCAAGCCGTCGACCTCGTGATTCTCGTCGACACCTATCACCACATTGACGGCCGCGCGGCCTATTTCCGCAAGCTGCGCGCATCGCTGACGGGAACGGGGCGTCTCGCGATCATCGATTTTCGTCCCGACTCGCCGGTGGGACCCCGGCACGGGCGCATTGCGCCCGACGCGGTGAAAGCCGAACTGGCGCGCGCCGGATTCCGGTTCGCTACCGCGCACGACTTCCTGCCGTACCAGTACTTCCTTGTGTTTGCACCCGCCGGCAGCTGAGCCGCAGCGGATTACCGCACCGCCGCCCGGAGCCGGGTGACTTCCGCTTCCAGCTCTGCGATGCGCGTGCGCAGCGCGGCCACGCGTGTTTCCATTTCCGCCGCGCTGAAGCGCATGGTGATGTGCTTCGGACAGTTCCAGTCGAATGCCTCGACTGAAATGAGCACTGCGCGCTCGGCGCGCGCCACGTAGCCGGGCGGGTGAAGCCGCTCCACGAGCGCCGCGTCCTCGGTAGCCTCGACGAGTCGGGCGCGCCCGAGCAGCTTGAGCCGGCGCCGTCCGGCGTAGTCGAGCAGGATGAGCGCGACACGATCGTCGGCGGAAAGGTTGCCCGCCGAAACGTACTGGCGGTTGCCGCGAAAGTCGGCGAACCCGAGCGAACCGGCGTCGAGCACGTGCAGGAACCCGGGTGGACCGCCGCGGTGCTGCAGGTACGGCCACCCGGCCTCGCTCACCGTGGCCATGTAGAAGCTGTCGCGCGCACCGATGAAGTCCGCTTCGCGCGGTCCGAGCCGATCCGGCGCTGAAGCGGCGTTATCCTGCGGTACGGGCGCGATCCGCGCGCCATGTCGAACTTGCAGAGCCTTCACGCCGTCTGTGAAGGCAATTTCGGCGAACCGATTTCCCATCATCTTGCTCCGATGTATCCGACCGACCGAGCGCGGGTCGTGCACGTGCGGTTGGTCGACGGCACGCCGCCGGCCTTACATCGGTCCGCAGAGAATCGGTCGCGACCGCCCGGGTGAACTGCTACCCTTCCACGCATCCGGAACCTGGAACCAGGGAGGGTGTGTTGAGCGAAAAGATCAGTATTCAGTTTACGCGGTTCTCGGCGTTCTATTCGCCGCTCATCGCCGCCATCGCGGGCGGATTCCTGGAGAACGAAGGACTGAGGCCGGAGCACTCCGTATCCGCGCCGGGAAAATCCGCGATCGAAGGCCTCGTCGACGGCTCGGTACACGTCGCGCAATCGGCACCCTCCCAGGCCATCACCGCGCTCGAGCAGGGCAAGACACCACCGGCGCTGCATTTCGCGCAGGTGAACGAAAAGGACGGCTTCTTCCTGGTCGGGCGCAAACCCGAGCCCGATTTTTCCTGGGACGATCTGCAAGGCAGAGAAGTGCTCGTCGATCACGGCGGCCAGCCGATGGTGATGTTCCGTTATGCCTGCTTCAAGCGGGGACTCGACTTCGGCGCGATCCGCGCGATCGATGCAGGGTCGAGCGACGCGATGGTTGCGGCATTTCGCGCCGGAAAGGGCGATTACATCCATCTGCAGGGGCCAACGCCGCAGCAGCTCGAGCACGACGGCATCGGTCGCATCGTCGCTGCGCTCGGCGACGCAATCGGACCCTGCGCCTTTTCGAGCCTCGCCGCGACCCGCGAATGGCTCGCTGGCGACATGGCCCCGCGCTTCATGCGCGCTTATCGGAAAGCGCGCACCTGGCTCATCTCGACGCCGGCGGCAGAAGTTGCGAAAGTCGAAGCCCCGCTGTTTCCGGGCATCGACCTCGCCGTGCTGACGGCCACTGTCGGTGCGTACCAGAAGCTCGGCAACTGGACGCCGCATGCCGAGATCACGCGGCCCGCATTCGAGGCGACGCTGGACATCTATCAGCACGCCGGCCGGATCACCCGGCGTCACCGCTACGAGGACGCGATCGCCGTGCCGCCGGGCGGTTGACGGCGTCTAGCAGCGTGATGCAAAACGCCGAAATTTGCATGCACAACCCTTTAGAACCGCCGTTGCTTCGAGAGGAGATGGCGTTTTGCATCACTGAAATTGGGGATTCAAAAGGGGGTGTGGCCCCTTTTGAATCAGCCTGCTAGGCACCGGTGAGCCGCCGGAGTGCCGGCCCGAGCTTCGGGTGCGCATCGAAGCGCGCGAGGTAGTCCCCCTCGCGCGGGCCGCCCTTGGCCGAGATGATGCGGCCGAGCGCGCGTCGCTCGGCCGGCCGCCAGCGCGAGATGCCGGGGAGCAGCGCGACGATCGGCGCCCAGTGCGCCCAGGCGCGGCGGGCATGCGCGCCCGCGACTCGCGCCATGCTCAGGCGGCGCATGGCGTCATCGACAGTGTCGTCCACCGCGCGCTCGCGATCCGCGCCGGCGCGGGCGCCGAGCCGCTCCGCCACGCGAGCGCCCAGGGCATTCAATCGCGGCCAGTGCGGGGCGCGCGCGCCGTCGATCTCGAAGTACAGATAGTCCTTGGCAAGGCGGGCGAGTGTGCGCGGCGACGAGCGATGTCGCGGGTCGGAGCGCATGCGCGCGAGCTCGCTGCGCGCAATGTTTCCGATCGCCGCATTGCGCGGCCGGAAGCCGAGCTTGTAATAGAACCACCACGCGCCCGACGCGATGCCTTCGTCGTTGTGATCCCCCAGCTGATAGGGCTCGATCGTGAAGGTCGTGGCTGAATAAAGATGACGGAATGCGGCGCACAGGCGGCCGAACGCGTACGCTGCTTCCCCGCCGCGAAACGTCTCGAACGTGTTGTACGAGATGTCCACGCACCGGAAAAGCACGTCGGCCTGGATGTAGCCGAGCGGCACGCCGTTGCGGAGCGTGAGCAGGCCGTAGGAGGAGCGCAGGGCGACACGGCGCTCCGGGAGCATTCCGATCACGGCCCATTGCAGCCCGCCGCCGTCGTCCACGATGCGCACGTCGCGCGCATCCCCGTATGCAAACGCGTCGAGATCGCGGCTGCGCGTCACCATCGCCTCCTGCGCGAGGTCGATCAGGCGGCGCCCTTCCTCTCGCGAAACGGTGCGCACCGATCGCGGCCGCACCATGATCTCGTGGCGCAGGTTCGGGCGTCCGCGCTGCGGTGGCTGTCCGCTGATGGCGATCGACCCGCCCGCGTGGTGCGCAAGCGTGCGTGACGGCGTCCCGCGGCCGGGCTGGATCACGAGCGGGGTGTCGAGGTTGTCGAAAAACGCCTCGCGCGTGAAATCGTTTCCCGGCAGCGCCTCGACGCGGCGCACGTAGAACGTCGCATCGGACGTGCGCGGGCCGCGCAACCGGTCGAGCGCGTCGCGCGGCGCCGGTGCAAGCTGGCGGAGCCAGATCGCCTCCACCGGCGTGACGAGCAGCGGCAGCGCGCCGGCAAAGCGGTCCGGCTCGTCCACGCTGTCCCAGTCGATCGCGAGCTGCCCGGGCCAACGTGCCGCGAGCCAGCGCGCGGTCGGCCAGAAGAATCGGTAGCGGATTTCAGTACCGGCGATGCCCGAATCGGCCAGCGCGTCGCGTTGCCGCGCGAGATCCTGGCGATCCGGGAAATCGCGCAGCATGCGCACGACTTGCGCGAGCACCGCGCGATTGTCCGGATAGGCGCGCAGATAGCACAGATGCTCATGCAGGCGCAGGACGTCGCGTGCGCTGCCGAGGCCGGATCGCGCGAGCGCGCGCAGCAACGCGAGCTTGGCGTTCGCGCGGCCCGGGCCGTATGCGACGCGCGTCGCTTCGAGCCTGCGCAGCAGGAGGGAAGGGTTGGCTGCCATCGTTTCGCGTGGAACGGTAACGGGCCCGGCGTATTCGCGCAACAGATCGTTTCCGGGCCTGGATGGCGCACAATCGTCGCCATGCAAGCTGGATCGACTCGTCTTGCGGCCCGCATCCTCGCGGGTGCCCTGGCGACGCCGCTCGCGATGCCGGCGCTGGCATCGCCGCCGGTTCCGGACACGGTGGACGTGCCTGCCGGAACGTTCATTCAAGGCTCCGACCGCGCCGAGCGCGAGGCGGCATACCACCTCGATGAACTGGGCTACGGCCACAGGATGACTCGCGAGCAGCGGTGGTACGAGAGCGAGCCGGAGCGCGCGTTCGCGACCATGGGCGAGTTCGCGATCGCGCGCGTGCCGGTCACCAATGCGCAGTACGCCGCGTTCGTGAACGCGACCGGACATCGACTTCCGGACGTCGATGCGAAGACCTGGGCCGCTTACGGATTGATTCACCCGTATTCGAGCACGCGCCGCTTTGCGTGGCGCCTGGCGATCGACGGGCGCACGGCAATGCCGCCTCCCGGACGCGCTGAACATCCCGTCGTTCTGGTGGCGCTCGCCGATGCGCAGACCTACGTCGAATGGCTATCGAGGGTGACGAATCGTCGGTGGCGGCTCCCGACCGAAGTCGAGTGGGAGAAAGCTGCGCGAGGCCTGGACGGCCGCCGCTTTCCCTGGGGCAATCGATTCGACCCGGAAAGACTGAATTCGCATGATCGCGGACCGTTCGACACCATGCCGGTCGGCAGCTTTCCCGCGGGTGCGAGCCCCTACGGCGTGCTCGACATGGCCGGCCAGGTTTTCGAATGGACCGCGACCCCAGGCGCGGACGGCCGACACATCGTGAAGGGCGGCTCGTGGGACGACAAGGGGTGCGGCGTGTGCCGTTCGGCGGCGCGGCATGAGCGGCCGGACGGCATCCAGCACATCCTCATCGGATTCCGCGTGGTTGCGGACGGATAGCCTGGCGCGGCGCAGTCGCCGTTGACGGGGCGCGAGAAACGAGCGCAGGCGCGATCGATTCCATCGCGAAATCGAAGAATGCGCGCACCCGGGCCAGGCTGCGGTAATCGCGGTGGGTCAGGATCCAGAGTTCGGAGTCGAGCTCGGCAATCGGTTCGCCCACCCGCGCAAGCCCGGCGCAGGCCTCGCCCACGAAGCAGGGCAGTACACCGACGCCCATCCCTTGAGCGAGCGCGAGCCGCACGGCAGCGATGGAGTTCACCGCCAGCGCGACACGCGCCTTCGGATGTCGTTGACGCTGCCAGCGCACCGCGGGCAAGTCCGCAAGCGACTCGTCCGGAACGACCCAGCCGGCGGAATCGAGCGCAGATCCGGCGCGCAGCGAACGCGCGAGCCTGCCCGGCGCATACAGCGCCCAGGGAACAGCGCCGAGCGATCGACCGACGAGGTGATCAGGCGGCTTGCGCGTCGGGCGAATCGCGACATCCGCATCGCGCTTGGTGAGATCGGCAAAAACGTTCGTCGCCGCCAGCTCGACGCGAACCTCCGGGTAGCGCGCTGCGAAATCCGGCAGGCGCGACATCAGCAGATCGTTCTGGATCGTATCGGTCGTGGTCACGCGCAGGGTTCCCGCGGGCGCGGCATCCCCGCAGCCGATCTGCGCCTCCAGGCCGAGGACCTCGGATTCGACGCGCTCGGCAACCTGCGCGGCGGCCTCCCCGGCCTCGGTCGGCAGATACCCGTCCCGGGAGCGCTCGAAGAGCTTCACGCCCATGCGCTTTTCGATCGCCCTGGCGCGCCGGAACACCGTCGATGGATCCGCGCCGAGGCGCTGCGCGGCGCCTTCCAGGGTGCGGCCGCGCGCAAGCGCCAGCACGACCCGCAGATCGTCCCATTGCGTCTGGGGCGAGCTAGGCAATATTGCAATGGATGATTTCATGATCGCCTATTCACTTTGCGATAACGCAATCATACACTGCCGCCATCCAATCGACCGAACTCATGGAGGCAAGCATGATCGACAAGACAATTATTGACGGAAATTACGCGCCCTACGGGGCGTTCCTGCTGCGGGTTGCGCTCGGCCTGATGTGGCTTGCGCACGCGGGGCTCAAGTACTTCGTATTCGGGGTCGACGGTTTCGCGCAGTTCCTGGCGAGCCAGGGTTTGCCGAGCTTCATGGCGTGGCCGGTGGTGCTCATGGAGGCGGGCGGCGGGCTCGCCATCCTGCTCGGTGTGTACGCGCGTCACGTCACCGTCGCGCTCACGCCCATCCTCGCGGTCGCACTGTGGACGCACGTTCCAAACGGTTGGGTCTTCAGTGCGCAGGGCGGTGGATGGGAATTCCCGGCGTTCCTGCTCGCGACCTCGGCGGCGCTGGCCCTCGTCGGAGACGGCGCGTTCGCGCTCAGGCGCGGCATTCCGTTCGGCTTTTCCCGCGGCTGCGGGCGTCGAATGCTGACCGCCTAGCGCTAAGCGATGTCGGCGATCACCTCGCCGAGCGTGCCGAACAGTGTGTCGATCTCGCCCCGCTCGATGATGAGCGGTGGCGAGACGGCAATGGTGTCGCCGGTGAAGCGCACCATCAGATTCCGCTCATAGCACTTCAGGAAAGCCTCGTGGGCCCGGGCGCCCGGTGCACCCGGGCGCGGCGCAAGCTCCACCGCGGCCACCAGGCCCAGGTTGCGGATGTCGATCACGTTCGGCTTGGCGCGCAGCGCGTGCACGGCGTCACCGAAATACGGTTCGAGCTCGCGCACCCGCGCGTACAGTCCCTCGCTCTCAAACACGCCGATCGCCGCAACGGCCGCAGCCGAGGCAAGCGGGTGACCCGAGTAGGTGTAGCCGTGCAGGAACTCGACTGTACCGGCCGGCGCGGCGTTCACGACCGTCTCGTAGATGCCTTCGCGGACGACCACTGCGCCCATCGGGACCGCACCATTCGTCAGGCCCTTTGCGCAGGTGATCATGTCGGGCATCACGCCGAAGCGCTCCGCGGCGAAATTGTGGCCGAGCCGCCCGAAACCGGAAATGACTTCGTCGAAGATGAGCAGGATGCCGTGGCGGTCGCAGATCTCGCGCAGCCGCGCGAGATAGCCGCGCGGCGGCAGCAGCACGCCGGCCGATCCCGAGAACGGCTCGACGATGACGGCCGCGATGTTCGCCGCATCGTGCAGCGGGATGATGCGCCGCTCGAGCTCGTCGGCGAGATGCGCGCCCCACTGCGGCTCGCCGCGCGAGAAAGCGTTGTGCTCCAGATCGTGCGTGCTCGCAAGATGATCCACGCCGGCGACGAGCTGACCGAACGCCTTGCGGTTGCCGGGAATTCCGCCCACCGACATGCCGCCGAAGTTCACACCGTGGTAGCCGCGCTCGCGGCCGATGAGACGCTGGCGCGTGCCTTCACCGCGCGCGCGGTGATAGGCGAGGGCGATCTTGAGCGCACTGTCCGCCGCTTCCGAACCGGAGTTGCAGAAGAAGGCGTGGCCGAATCCGGCGGGTGCGTGCGCGACGAGCCGTGCCGCGGCCTCGAACTCGACCGGATGCCCCATCTGGAACGGCGGCGCGTAGTCGAGTGTTTCGGCCTGTCGCTTGATTGCCGCGACGATCTCGGGGCGCGCGTGGCCGGCGTTCACGCACCACAGGCCCGCGGTGCCGTCGAGGATCCGGCGGCCGTCGTGCGAGGTGTAGTACATGCCCTCGGCGGCGACGAGCAGTCGCGGGGCGGCCTTGAACGCCCGGTTTGCGGTGAAGGGTTTCCAGAGCGGCGCGAGGTCGAGCGCCAGCTCGGGCGGGGTCGGTGCATTCATGGGTGGCTCCGGCGCGCACGTGCGCGGGTTCGACCCATGTTAGGGCTTCCCTGGCGGGCCCGCAATGACGCACTGCACGGCGACCTCAGCGCGCCGATCGGTTCCTGAGCTCGATCGGTTTGCCATGCGGGGTCGCGCGCGCCGCCGCGTCCCAGTCGTTCTTGCGTTGCAGCATCTCGGCGATGGAAACGAGATCTTTCGCGGCGGCAAGCGTTTCCAGGGCGGCCAACCAGTACTCGTAATACCGCGTCCCGTCGTCCGTTGCGGGAGCCGCCTTGATCTCCACGGTGAGCGCGTCGGTCCACTCGCGCCATGTGAACAGTCCGCGCTCGTGCAGCGCGAGGGTCAAGCCGAACGCCTGCGCTTCCCACGGCGCGCGAAACACCGGCCCGTCCGCGTCGCGCGGGACATCCGGCAGGTCGTCAATCTGGCGCGCGGATGGCGTCACGCGGCGTCGAGGTGGGCGTCCCACAGATCCACGTACACGGCGTCGCGTTCTCCCGCCTCGGGGCCCCACAGCGCGCGTGCGGCAAAGCGGACGCTGTAGAGGTGCTGCGGCTGCGGGCCTCGACCCATCGCATGCGAATCCGCGAAGACGAAGACGCCGTGATCGCGGTCGACGATGCCCGCGCGGCCGCGCGCGTAACGCGGCAGGCGGGTGTGGCCGGTCGGGTTGATATTGCGCGCGACGACCCGGTCTCCGGGGGCGAAGCGCGCCGGCGCATTTTCGATCCCCCCCTCGTTCACCCGCGCCGTCCCGCCTTGCTTCAGCAGCGGCTCGACATTTCCTGCGGTGAGTACACGCGGATGGCCCGTGTGCTTGACCGGCGCGGCGGCGTCACGCAGCCGCGCATCGAGCTCGGCCTGCGGTACGAGGCCCCGCTCGACGAGCAACCGCTCGAGGCCCCACAGCCACTTCTCGTAGTAGGTCGTGGCGAGATACTCGGCGCCCGGCATGCGCTCGCGCGCATGGCGGCTCATGTCGATGTTCCACTCGCCGAGAAAGCCGGTCGCGAGCGTCAGCGCGAGCGCGTGCCGCTCCCACTCGTGGTGAAACCACGGTTCGTCCGGTTCGATCTCCACCGGGCCCAGTCCGTGCATCCCGCCCATGTCGTGCACGCCGTTCATCGCGCGCGCTCGCCGGACGGCGCCGCAACGCGCGCCACGCCGATCATCGCGTCGCGGGAGACGAGCGCCGCGAGCTCATCCTCGGTCCAGCCCTCGGTCCCAGCGGGTCGCTCGGGCAGCACGAGATAGCGCACCTCGGCGGTCGAATCCCAGACCCGCACCTCGACGTCCGCGCCGACGTCCAGGCCGAACTCCTGCATGACACCGCGTGGGTCGATCACCGCGCGCGAGCGATACGGCGCCGACTTGTACCAGACCGGCGGCAGCCCGAGGACCGGCCAGGGATAGCACGAGCACAGGGTGCATACGACGAGGTTGTGTACCGTGCGCGTGTTTTCGAGCGCGATCATGTCCTCGCCCTGCCGGCCCGTGTAGCCGAAGCTTGCGATGGCGGCGGTGGCATCGCGCAGCAGCCATTCCCGGAACGCGGGGTCGGTCCAGGCTTTCGCGACGACGCGGGCACCGTTGCGCGGACCGACTTTCGTCTCGTAGGTGTCGATGAGCGCGTCGAGCGCCGGAGGGTCGACCAGTCCCTTGTCCACGAGCAGCGATTCGAGCGCCTTGACGCGCAACTCGGTGTCGGTAAAGTGCGAACCATTGTCGTGGTCGTGGTCGTGGTCGTGATGATCGTGTGCGCCGCTCATGCCGCCCTCCCGTCGCGGGACAAGGATGAAATTGTGATCCCGACCGGCGGGGCCTGTCTATTTGTTGACTGACCTGCGCGCCCGACCCTTTTCGGTCGCGCCCGCTTCCCGCCCGTGCTTGCCGGGGTGAGGGTACTGGGGTTGGTCGTAGCTTTCACGCACGAATCGTTCGCAGACCAGCAGACCCGTTTCCTGACGGCGGTTGATCAGCGGGTAGTGTCGTGTTTCGAGCAGCTGCTCCACCACGTGCCAGCAGTTCTTCGGGTTCGTCACCCAGTGCTTCGGGTCGATGCGCCGCATGTCGAACGAGCGCGAATAGCTGCGCAGCGTCTTCTGGCCGCGCCGGTTGGTGTACTCGTGGAGATACGACATGGCGAGCTCGCGCAGGGATCGGTATACCGGGTCCCGGTACCGCAAGGGCGCGTGGTTGGTCTTCGAGATCGCGCCCCAGCATCCGTTGCGGCGAAAGAGCGTGATCACATGATCGAAGTCGCGCACCGCCGAGAGGTAGATGACCAGCGGCGACTCGCCGTGGACCCAGAGCGCGCACGCCGCGAGCATTGCGCCTTCGACGCAATGCGCGTGACGCTTCTCGAGGACGCTGCGCACGGAGAGCGCCGTGTCGCCATGCAGCTCGTGGTTCTGCGCGATGCGGTCGTTCAGGAATTTCTGGATCTTCTCCGGAGTGTCGAGCCGCCGCAGTACGGCGAACTCGCCTTTCGTGAGACCCAGGTCCTCGGCGCGGGCGAAACGTCTCATCTCTCTCCGGCTTTCCGGTCCGTAATGTGCGGGATCCTGCCGAAGGTACCCCAATCGCGCTCGGTCCGGCTAGCGTCGCGCACGCGATCGGCAAGGGATTGCTCCCACCTGGCGGCGCGCGCGCCTTTACACATCTTTACGCTGCCGAGAAGGTCGCGCAACCGACCCTTGCCATCATGGCGCCGTCGACGCATCGCAAGCCGTCGAGCGACCTTCAACCTCAGGCAAGGAGAAATCAATGGAACAGGAACGCCGGAACAATGCCAATCAACCCGACCCGGGCACGCCCGGCCGCCGCCGCTTCTGGAAGCGCGCCGGCATCGTCGCGGTGGTTGGCGCAGCACTGACGGGGCTCGGCGCAGCGGTCTTCGCGCATGGTGGCCCGGGGGGCGGGCGGGGCAGCTGGCATGGCCAGCACGAAATGTCGCCCGAGCTCCAGGCCAAGCGCGTGGACCTGATGATCGAGCATATGCTGGACGGCATCGAGGTCAGCGCGGACCAGAAATCCCGCATCAACGCGATCGTCACCGCGACGATGAAGGAAATGCAGCCGCTGCGCGCGCAGCGCTTCGAGGCGCGGCGCGAAGCGATCGCGATCCTCACTCAGCCCACGGTCGATCGGGCCGCGATCGAAACGTTTCGAGCTGAGAAGCTGAAGCTTGCCGACGCCGCGTCGCAACGCCTCACCCAGGGCATCGCCGACGTCGCCGAAGTGCTCACGGCCGAGCAGCGTGCCGCGCTCGCGGAGAAGTTCTCCCGGCACCGCGGACCGCGCTGAGCGCGCGGGGCAGGTCGCGCGGTGGGCGGAGCGAGGCGTGGAATACCGCGCCCCGGACCGTCCCGCCCGCGATCGTCTGTATCCGCGAGTGCCGGGTTATCCTCGTGGACGGGGGACACCAGTGGCCGACCGCATTCTGATGATCGAGGACGACACGCGCCTATCGGGCATGGTGAGCGAGTACCTCGGCGCGTCCGGCTTTCGCATTACCGTCTGCGGGACCGCCGGGGAGGGGCTCGAACGCCTCAGGCACGAGGCGTTCGACGCTTTGCTGCTCGACCTCATGCTGCCCGACATGGACGGACTCGAAGTCTGCCGCGCGGTGCGCGCGGGATCCGATCTGCCGATCCTGATGCTGACCGCGCGTGGCGACGCGACCGATCGAATCGTGGGACTCGAGCTTGGCGCCGACGACTACCTCCCGAAACCTTTCGACCCGCGCGAGTTGCTCGCGCGGCTGCGTGCCGTGCTGCGCCGGCGCGTGCCGGGCCGGGCGGCCAACATTCTGCAGTTCGGACGCCTCGAGATCGATCGCGGCGCGCGCGCGGTGCGGCTCGATGGTGAAGAGCGCTCGCTCACGAGCTATCAGTTCGCGCTACTCGTCGCGCTCGCCGAGCGGCCCGGACGCGTGATGTCGCGCGACGAGCTGATGGATCTCGTCAAGGGCGAGCAGCTCGAGGCGTTCGATCGATCCATCGACGTGCACATCTCGCGTGTCCGCGCCGCAATCGAGGACGATCCGAAACGCCCGCGACGGATCATCACCGTGCGCGGCGCGGGCTACGTGTTCGCGAAGAGTCAGGACGAGACCGCATGAGACGGCTGTACGTCCAGATTTTCCTGACGGTCGTGGTGGCGCTCCTCGCGTTCGCGCTGCTTGCCGGGATTGCGTGGCGCCTGTTCGGCGAGTCGCGCTGGACGGCCAGCACGCGCGAGGCCGTGTCGGAGCTGATCCATGCGGCGCTGCCGCCAGCCGATGCGTCACGCGAGGCGCACCAGGCGGCGCTGGACCGCATTGCCGGCAAGCTCCGCCACGACATCGCGCTGTACGGCGCGGACGGCATGCCGCTCGCCCGCCTCGGCCGCGCGTTGCCTGCGCCGAGTGCTACGGACCCGGCCCACGGTTGGTTGAGCGGAAGAGGGCCGCCGGCATGGAGCCTGCAGTTGCCGGATGGACGCTGGTTGGTGGCGCGCTTGCACCGTGGTCCGCGCCCGCCCCTCGTCGGGCTCACCGCCACATTGGCACTGCTCGCGCTCGGCGTGGCGGTGGGCGCCTACCCGGTCGTGCGGCGACTGACCCGACGGCTCGAACGGCTCAAGGCCGGCGTCGATGCGCTCGGCGCCGGCGACTTTTCGGCAAGAGTCCCGGTCGAAGGTCGCGACGAAGTCGCCGCGCTCGCGGAGACGTTCAACCGCGCGGCTGGCCGGATCGAGGCGCTCGTGGCAGCACACAAGAAGCTGCTCGCAAACGCTTCGCACGAGTTGCGTTCGCCGCTTGCGCGCATTCGCATGGCGATCGGCATGCCCTCCGAGGGTCGAGATTCGAAGCTGCGGGCGGAAATCGAGCACGACATCGCCGAGCTCGACGCGTTGATCGACGAGATTCTGCTCTCCAGCCGGCTCGATGCGCTCGACGAGCAAACCGCCGCCGAGGAGGTGGATCTTCTCGCCCTGGCCGCAGAAGAATGCGCGCGGATCGGCGCCGAGGCACAGGGCGATCCGGTCACACTGCACGGCGAGCCGCGCCTGCTGCGCAGGTTGCTGCGAAATCTCCTCGAGAATGCGCGACGCCACGGTGCCGGATCGCCGATCGACGTCACGGTGCGCCGGATCGGCGATGCCCGCGTGGAGGCGCGCGTCTGCGACCGCGGCCCCGGGGTGCCGGAAACCGAGCGCGAGCGGATATTCGAACCCTTCCACCGAATGCCCGGTGCCAGCGAGCGCGATGGCGGCGTGGGGCTCGGGCTCGCACTGGCGCGGCAGATCGCCCGGCGCCACGCCGGCGAAGTGCGCTGCGAGGGCCGTGAGGGCGGCGGCAGCTGCTTCGTCGTCGAGCTGCCGGCAGTCGGCGATCGCGCCGTGATTTCCTGACCCGTCGTCTGTCCTGCCGAGGCCCGCTGCTATACTCGTCGCGACTGTACTGATCGCGTTCGGTTTTGCGCGCCGAAGTTTTTGCACCGCGCGGGAATTTTCGCGCCGAAATGTGACAAAAGGAGGCCGCAGATGGCTGACAATCTCTCTGCCGAGCAAAAGGCGCAGGTCGGCCTGATTGCCGCGGCGATCGCGAAAGGCTGGGGGTGGCTGCTGGCGCTGGGCATCATCTCGATCATTCTGGGGACGATCGGTCTCGGCATGACGGCCATGTTGTCCATCGTGTCGGTGATCTTCTTCGGGGCACTGCTGCTGGTGGGCGGCGTCGTCCAGCTCTTCGATGCGTTCAAGCACTCCGGCTGGATGGGCACGTTCTGGCATGTGCTGATCGCTCTGCTCTATCTCGTCGGCGGCATCATCCTGGTCGGCGACCCCGTGGGCGGGTCGGTCGCGCTCACGCTCGTCGTGGCGGCCATGCTGGTCGCCTCGGGAGTCTTTCGCGCGGTCATGGCGTTCCAGGTAAGGGGCGCGCCGGGCTGGGGATGGCTGCTGCTCGGCGCGATGCTCTCGATCCTGCTCGGTCTGATGGTCCTTTCGAATTGGCCGGTGAGCGGCTTGTGGGTGATCGGGCTTATCGTCGCAATCGAGCTGATCATCAATGGCTGGTCGTGCGTGCTCATGGCGCTCGTGGGCCGACGCGCAGTGAAAGAGTTGGGGCGCGGAGCGCCGGCTTGATCGAGCGCGGTCTCGACGCGCCCCGGCTTGCATGAGCCTCACGTTAATCGACAATGAACGCGGCGCGCGCACGGCGCGCCGATTTGTCCTGGCTGTTGATCTCGACGGCGTGGTTGCGGACTTCATGAAGGGCCTTCGGCCGATCGCCGCCGAGTGGCTCGGCGTGCCGGTCGACACGTTGACCGAGGAGGTGACCTACGGTTTTCCGGAGTGGAAGCTCGATCGCTGCGGCGGCTACGATGCACTGCACCGATTTGCCGTGAAGCAGCGCGGGCTCTTCAAGAGCCTTCCTCCCGTGGCCGGGGCACCCGCGGCGCTGCGCCGGCTCTCCGCGCGTAACATCCGCATTCGAATCATCACCCACCGGCTCTACATTCCCTGGTTTCACCAGGAGGCCGTTCAGCAGACCATCGAATGGCTGGAGCACCACGGCATTCCATACTGGGACCTGTGCTTCATGCGCGATAAGGCCGCGGTCGGCGCCGATCTCTACGTCGAGGACAGTCCGGACAACATCGAGGCGCTGCGCAGCGAGGGACATGAGACGATCATCGTCGTGAACTCCACGAATCGACATCTTCCGCCGCCACGAGCGTCCTCGTGGGAAGACGTCGAGCAGCTGGTCATAGCCTCGCTCGCACGCTGGCAGGGGCGCGAATAGGGGGCGCTAGTGTCCCGAATCAGAAATTCGCCGCAGAAAACCGCCCGGTTCGCCGCCAGGCGTCGTTCCGCTCCTTGCCAAGACGGCCAGTCTTGGCTGCGTCGCGCGCCTAGCCTGACGCCGAACCGAGCGGTTTTCGCTTGCCTTCGGCGTACTCGTCGATCATGGATCGGGCAGTTCTACCTGAGAACTTGTTCAACGAATCCCTGATTCGGGACACTATAGCGGCAGGAAGACCTTCAGGGCGACCCCTTGCACGACGAAGCGGATCGTCCGGTTGGTCCGCTCGGCGATCACGCGCGCCATCGTGTCCTGGTAGGCGATCAGCTTGCCGATTTCGCGCTCGAAGCTCAGGTTCTGCACGCCGTCCGCGCCGATTTCATTCGAAAGCAGCAGGAGCTGGCCGTCCGTGTCGCGAGTGATCGCGAGCTTCCATGCGGCGACTTCGACGTTGCGCGCCGCATTGTAGAGCTTCTGCGGATCGACCCGGTCGAGCAGGAGGAACTCGGTCTGATCGCCGTACGCCTGGAGGATCATGCTGCCGAGACCGACGCCGAATGCGAATACGCGGTCGCCGCCGAACTCGGGCCGGAACGCGAGCTGGAGCGCATCGGTGCCGCGGGCGTTGCCAAGCTCCGGAAATCGCCAGGCGAACTTCGGGTCGAACGCGCGATTCACGGCCGCGTCGCGGCTTGCGTGGCCCCCGCGCCGCCACTCGCGTGGATTGCGCCGATAGAGCTTGTCGGTCAGCAGACGGACCGAGGCGAGACTCTCCTGCAGGTGAATCTCGACTGCGCTGTCGATGTCCGACTTCGCAAAATCGGACGGCTGGATTTCGCGTGGCTGAGGAGGCTGCCGGTGGCCGGTCGTCGGTGCCGGGCCGGGAATGCGAATCTCGCGCGCGCACCCGACGAGGGAGGCGAGGACCGCAAGGGCGGCGAGGAGGAAGCGGCGGCGGCCGGATCGCGGACGATGCTCGTTCGCGGCAACCGCGTTGTGCCGGGACGACTCCGGCGACCCCCGCACTCCTTCCACCGGTTCTCCAGATCATGGCGGGGGAACGCTCCCCGCCCGCGCACAAGCTTAAGGCAGTCCGGCGATGATGCCTAACGCGATCGCATCGGCGGTGCGTACCAGTGCGCGGCAAGGACATGCGCGACGCAGGCGGTGAGGCGCTTCGCGTAGGGAATGTGCAGAAACTCGTTCGGTCCATGCGCGTTCGACTTCGGACCGAGGACACCGGTGATCAGAAACTGCGCCTCCGGGAATGATTTCCCCAGCATGCCCATGAACGGAATCGTCCCGCCTTCGCCCATGAAGGCTGCGGATCGATCGAAGCAGGCGCGGGAGGCGGTCTCGAGGGCGGCCCCGAGCCACGCGGCGGTGGGCGGTGCGTTCCAGCCCGTTGCGGCCTGATCGGCCGCAAATGACACGCTCGCGCCGTACGGCGGATCCGCCTCGAGAATGCGCTGCATGGTGCGTGTGGCATGTGCGGCGTCCACCGTCGGCGGCAGGCGCAGCGAGAGCTTGAGCGCGGTCCTCGAACGAAGCACGTTGCCGGCGTCGGCAATGGCCGGCAGTCCATCGGCACCCGTGATGGACAGGGCCGGGCGCCAGGTGCGGTTCAGCACCGCTTCGCCCGGGTTGGAAGTCATCGGACGCGTTTCGCCCGCATACGGAAATTTCTTCCAGATCATGTCGCCGAGAATCGTGCCGGCTGCGCGAGCCTGGTCGATGCGCTCGGCCGGAATCTCGGCATGAAACTCGCGCGACGCGACTGTGCCGGTGCGCGAATCGTCCAGGCGGTCGAGCAGCGTGCGCGCAACGCGGAACGAAGACGGAACGATACCGCTCGCGTCCCCGGAATGCACGCCCTCGGACAGGACCTCGACCGCGAGGGTGCCGGCGGCGATGCCACGGAGTGATGTCGTGACCCAGAGCTGGTCATAGTTGCCGCACCCCGAGTCGAGCCCGATCACGAAGTCGACCTGCCCGATTCGGGATGCGAGCGCCTCGAGATATGCAGGCAGATCGTAGCTGCCGCTCTCCTCGCAACACTCGATGACCCCAACGCAGCGCGCATGGGGGATGCCGTGTTCCTGCAGCGCGAGGATCGCCGTGAGCGAGGCGAACACCGCGTAGCCGTCGTCCGCGCCGCCCCGGCCGTACAGCAGCCCGTCCTCGATCACGGGCGTCCAGGGCCCGAGACCCGCGCGCCAGCCGGTCATTTCCGGCTGCTTGTCGAGATGACCGTAGAGCAGTACCGTGCGGTTGCCTGCGCCCGGAATCTCGAAGAAGAGCAGCGGTGTACGGTTCGGAATCCGCACGATCTCGAGCATCATGCCGGCGATCGGCTGGGCGCGACACCACTTCTCGGCATGGCGCACAACGGCCTCGATGTGGCCGTTCGATTCCCAGCTGCGATCGAAATGCGGCGACTTCGCGGGGACGCGGATGTACTCGACGAGCTGCGGGACGATCTCCGCGTCCCATTTCCGTCCCGTGAACTCGAGGAGCGCGCGCGAATCGACGGAGTTGTTCTGAGCGGCCATGGACAAGGAGACTCAAGTGTGGATCGGAAAGCTTAACAGGGCACCTATTCGACCGGTACTCCGCTGCGGCGAATTTCCGCTCGGCTTCCCCGGTGCGCGGGTAAGATTCCGGCCGGGAGGCTAGCGCATTGCGGCGACTCGACCTGACGGAGCTGGAAAGCGCGGCCGCGCTCGTGCACGCCGTGATTCCGCCCACCCCCCAGTACAGCTGGCCCCTGCTGAATGAGCGTGTCGGCGTCGAGCTGTGGGTCAAGCACGAAAACCACACGCCGATCGGCGCGTTCAAGGTGCGCGGCGGCCTGGTGCTGCTCGACGCTTTGCGTCAGCGAGTGGGTTTTCGGGGCGTCATCAGCGCGACCCGCGGCAATCATGGCCAGAGCCTCGCCTTTGCCTGCGCGCGCGCCGGCGCGCGGTGCGTGATCCTGGTGCCGCACGGCAACAGCCGCGAGAAGAACGCGGCGATGCGCGCGCTGGGTGCGGAGCTCATCGAGCACGGGCAGGACTTCGACGCAGCGCGCGTGCGTGCCGGCGAGCTTGCTTCGGGCGAAGGACTCGAGTTCATCGGACCTTTCCAGCGGGAGCTGGTGGCCGGTGTCGCGAGCTACGCGCTCGAGCTCCTGCGCGGCGCGCCGCCGCTCGACGCGGTGTATGTGCCGATCGGCTGTGGCAGTGGAATCTGCGGCCTGATCAGCGCGCGCGATGCGCTGGGGGTCGCCACGCCGATCGTGGGGGTGGTGTCGACGAACGCCAACGCGTACGCACTTTCTTTCGCCGGGCGGCGGTCGATCGAGACGGAAAGCGCCAACACGGTTGCGGATGGCATGGCAGTGCGCGTGCCGGTGCCGGAGGCGCTCGAAATGATTTTCGCCGGGGCCGAGCGCATCGTGGAAGTGTCCGATGCGGAAGTCGAAGCCGCGATGCGCCACTACTTTACCGATACGCACAACGTCATCGAGGGGGCCGGCGCCGCGCCGCTGGCCGCCGCGCTCAAGGAGCGCGACCGCTGGCGCGGCAAGCGCGTGGGCTTGATTGCCTCGGGCGGCAACGTCGACCGGACGGTGTTCCAGCGCATCCTCGCCGCCGCGGAGTCCATAAACCCCGTATAAGCAAGACATTGGAGCACGGGAAGGGCAGAGGCACATGACGGATCAAACGAAAATTGCCCGGTCTGCCGAAGGGGCCACGGCGGACGAGGGTGCGCGGGGCGCCAGGAAGGCCACTCGCACCCGCCACCGGTTGCGGCTGCGCAACCTGCGGCCCGACGACTACGACGCGATGCGCAGCATCACCGGACGCGTTTACGCGACGATGGGCGGTCAGTTCGGCGGCGCGATGTCGAAGGAGAAATTCCAGTCGATGCTCAGCCACTTCGCCGAAGGCCGGATCGGGATCGAGGACCGGGGGCGCATCGTTGCCGCGGCGCTCTCGCTGATCGTCGACTACGAGCGGTATGGCGACTCGCATTCCTACGGCGAAATCACGGGCGACGCGTATTTCACCACGCACGATCCCGACGGAGACGTGCTCTATGGCGCGGAAGTCGTGGTCGACCCCGACTACCGATCGATGCGCCTCGGGCGGCGACCCTACGATGCGCGCAAGGAACTCTGCAAGCAGCTCAACCTGCGGGCGATCATCGCCGGCGGCCGCATCCCCGGGTACAAGGACTATCCCGATCGAATGACGCCGCAACAGTATGTGGAGGCCGTGCGGGGCAGGAAAGTGCACGACGCGGCCGCCGCCGAGGGCACGCCCGATTCAGAAACCGTGCTCGTGGCGGACGTGGATCTCGAGAAGCTGCGCAGGCTGCGCGACGAGGGATCGGTCCGGATGTAGCGCGACCGGCGCCTCGACCTCTATCGCGTGGAGTGGTTGGGGCCGGTGTCGGACTGAGGCCTGCGCGGGATTGACGACGGCGCATCACGCGCAAGGTTAACGACGGCGCATCACGCGCCGTGGCCGCTTCGGGGCCTTCGAAGTCGGTGATCCCGGTTTTGCGCGCAGCGCGGCAGCGAAAGCGCTGCGCGCCCAGGGCTGCATGGCTTCGCGGCTTTCGAGCGCTTCCTCGGGCGCACGCCAATACGAGAGGATCACCTGTCTGCGGCGCGCGGTGTAGCTGAAAGGCGCCGATCCGGCAGCCTCGAATTCGCTGCGGTTCCCGCTGTCCGCCTTCACGTAGAGCACATCGTCTGCGACGAGGGCGAACATGAGCGCGTCGCGATAGATTCCATATCCGCCGAACATCGGGCGTGCCGAGACGCTTCCGAACGGCGCGAGCAGCTCGAGCACGTGCACGACGAACTCGCTGGGTCCGGGTGTCCTCGGCATGGGGAAGTGGGCGGGGGCGGCAGTGCGGCGGTACGGATTGCCGAGTCTATCCTGCGCAGGAAACGGGTGGCGCGGGCGACCGGCCTTGCCTAGACTGCGGGCCATGGACACTCCCGCAATGGGTGCCCTGGCGGAGCAGAGCCGGGCCTACCAGCAGATCGCCAGGGCGATCGCGTTCGTACGCACGAACTCGCCGCGCCAGCCGCGTCTTGCCGAGATTGCCGCGCACGTCGGGCTGTCGGAATCCGAGTTGCAGCGCCGCTTCTCGCAATGGGCGGGTATCAGTCCGAAGCGCTTTCTGCAATATCTGACGAAGGAGCACGCGAAGCAGGTGCTGCGCGAGGCGCCGAGCGTGCTCGACGCGGCCTACACCGCCGGTCTCTCCAGCCCCGGGCGCCTGCATGATCTCCTCGTGGCAAGCGAGGCGGTGTCTCCCGGCGAGCACCGCGCGCTCGGGCGGGGTGTCGACATCCGGTACGGCTGGGCCCCGACGCCTTTTGGCGAGGCGCTTGCAGCACTCACGCCACGCGGCGTCTGCAAGCTCGCATTCGTCGGCCGTGGCGGACGCGACGCATTGCGTGACGAGCTGATCGCAGAGTGGCCGCTCGCCGCGATTCACCGCGACGACGGCGCCGCGGTTGCAGTCGTGCAACGGATGTTCTGCGCGGCGCCGCCCGCAGAGCCCGTGCATGTCTGGGTCAGAGGGAGCAACTTCCAGATCAAGGTGTGGGAGGCGTTGCTGCGCGTGCCGCCAGGGGATCTCGTGTCGTACGGCGATCTCGCGCGGGCGATCGGATCGCGAACTGCCGCGCGCGCCGTGGGGTCCGCGGTGGGCGCAAATCCGGTTGCCGTACTCATTCCGTGCCACCGGGTCATACGCGCGAGCGGCGATCTGGGGGATTATCGATGGGGGGTGGAACGCAAGGCGACGCTGATTGCCCGGGAGCGCGCAATGCGTGCCGACCCCGCGCTCGCAACCGGATAGGCCCAATGGCCTAGTTACTCCAGCAGATGGTCCCGGCGCGCGACATTTCCGATACTTGAAGCTGGGGCGAGGGCCAACCCGTAGTAGCCCGTCTGGCGCGGCAAGCCCGTCAAGTCAAGACCGTCGCGCTTCGCCTCATTCTCCCGGCAGCACACTCCTCTCCGCCGGGAGATTGCCTGGTCCCGGCATCGCGCCAGCGGCGCGATGCCGGGGTTCTTCTCCCCAGCCCCTGCTACCGGATCGCGCGTGCGGGTGATTCAGACGTGCTGTGAGCGTGCAGGCCGATCGGCGGAATCCTGCGTGCCATCGACATTGAGGCCGAGGCGCGCCGCTTCGATGACCGCCTGCGTGCGAGTGGCGACGTTGAGCGTCCGCAGAATCGCGGCAACGTGGATCTTCACTGTGCCGTCGGCCAGCCCCAGTTCGCGACAGATCGCCTTGTTGGACTTGCCTTCCATGATCAGGGCGAGCACCTGCGCCTGGCGATCCGTCAGCCCGATCTCACGTGCCGTCACGGGTTTGTGTCCGGGCCGGCGCGCGGCTGTCGCAAGGTCCGGAGACTCGTCAGTGGGGGTGCTGAACGTGGCGCGCGGGACGTAGACACCGCCCATCATGACCAGCCTCAGCGCGTGCAGCATGAGCAGTCGGGGCGACTTCTTCGGCAGAAAACCCATTGCGCCGACGTCCATCACCTCCACGACGTCTTCGCGGCGCACCGTCGTCGACATCACCACGATACGCATGTAGGCATGGCGCTCGCGAAGTGCGCGAAGCAGGGCAACGCCCCGGGGGTCGGGCATTTCCACGCCGAGCAGCAGGATATCCGCGTCGGGATGCGCGTCGGCGAGGCGCAGGCCCTCGTCGCCGGTCTGGGCGTCCAGCACCTCGACCTCGCTGTCGAGTTGCCTGAGCAGCTGATGGAGCCCCTCAAGAATGAGGGGGTGGCCGTCGACCACCAGAATCTTCACGATGCCCCTCTTGCGATTGTGTTGTTGTTGTTCTGATCATGTTAGCACCGCGCTCGTCGGCCGGGCAGGGCGGGACGCGCCGACCGATGGACGGACGGTCGCGGCAGATCTCCGGACCGGGAATGTCCGATGACTGACACGGTCGAGAGTCCTCGACAATCAGCCGATCGCCGTTTCGATGCTGCGCAGCAGCAGCCCGGGACACCCGCGCGGAACGCGCGTTCGCCGGAGAGCGACCATTAACTCAGGCGCCGCACTTGCCAGCCCCCGGGAGGCGCTACAAACCCAGTCGCCGCCAGAGATCGGTCGTGAGGTCGGCCCGGTTCATCGTATAGAAGTGCAGGCCCGGCGCACCCTGCGCGAGGAGACGTTCGCACAGTTCGGTGACGACATCCAGGCCGAGGCGGCGGATCGATTCCGCATCGTCGCCGTACCCCTGGAGCTTCAGACGGAGCCACCGGGGAATCTCGGCACCGCAGGCGTCCGAGAAGCGCGCGAGCTGGCTGAAGTTCCCGATCGGCATGATTCCCGGGACGATCGGCACCTTGACGCCGAGCGCGCTGCACGCGTCGACGAACCGGAAGTACGCGTCGGCATTGTAGAAATACTGCGTGATCGCAGCATCGGCGCCGGCCTCGACCTTGCGCTTGAAGTTCCGCAGGTCTTCGTCCGCGTCGCGCGCCTGCGGATGAAACTCCGGATAGCACGCCACCTCGATGCGGAACCAGTCGCCCGTTTCTTTCCGGATGAATGCGACGAGCTCGTTCGCGTGACGGAGATCCCCGGCGCTCGCGGCACCGGACGGCATGTCGCCCCGCAACGCGACGATGTGCCGGATGCCATGTGACCGGTACTGTGCGAGGACCGATCGCAGATCATCGCGCGTGGACCCGACGCACGACAGGTGCGGCGCGGCAGCGCTGCCCTCGGCCTTGATCTCGAGGACCGTCTCGAGCGTGCGGTCGCGCGTCGAGCCGCCCGCGCCGTAGGTGACGGAAAAGAATTTCGGCTCGAGCCGCGCGAGCTGGCGGCGCGCGGCACGCAGCTTTTCGACTCCTTCCGGCGTTTTCGGCGGAAAGAATTCGAAGCTGAAACTGCGCGGGTGACGATTCTGGCTATCCATTGCGGCTCACCATCAGCGCATTGAACCTGCGCTCCGCCTGGCACTCTCCGAACAGCGCATCGCGCGTTGAGCGTCGCGTCATCGCGCGACGCTCCAACGCGCAGCGGTCAGTACCGATAAGAATCCGGTTTATACGGTCCTTGTTTCGGCACTCCGATGTACTTTGCCTGCTCGTCGGTGAGCTCGGTCAGCACCGAATTCAGCTTCTGCAGCTGCAATCGCGCGACCTTCTCGTCGAGGTGCTTCGGCAGCGTATAGACACCCACCGGGTACTGGGCGGTGTTCGTGTAGAGCTCGATCTGCGCGATGGTCTGGTTCGCGAACGAGGAGCTCATGACATAACTCGGATGGCCGGTCCCGCAGCCGAGGTTCACCAGCCGCCCCTTGGCGAGCAGGATGATGCGCTTGCCATCGGGGAAGATGACATGGTCGACCTGGGGCTTGATCTCCTCCCACTGGTATTTCTCCAGCGCTGCAACCTCGATCTCGTTGTCGAAGTGGCCGATGTTGCAGACGATCGCCTGGTTCTTCATGCGCGCCATGTGATCGTGGTTGATCACGTGGAAATTTCCGGTCGCAGTGACGAAGATATCGGCCTTGTCGGCCGCGTACTCCATGGTGACGACCCGGTAGCCTTCCATCGCAGCCTGCAGCGCGCAGATCGGATCGACCTCGGTGACCCAGACCTGCGCGGACAGCGCGCGCAGCGCCTGCGCGGAACCCTTGCCGACGTCGCCGTACCCGCAGACGAGCGCGATCTTGCCGGCGACCATCACGTCGGTGGCGCGCTTGATGCCGTCCACCAGCGACTCGCGGCAGCCGTAGAGATTGTCGAATTTCGATTTCGTCACCGAGTCGTTCACGTTGATGGCGGGAAACAGCAACCGGCCTTCCTTCGCCATCTGGTAGAGCCGATGAACGCCGGTCGTCGTCTCCTCGGTGACCCCTTTCACCGCCGCGGCCCGCTTGGAGTACCACCCTGGCTGGGCGCCCAGATGCTTCTTGATCGCCGCGTAGAGTGCACGCTCTTCCTCGCTCGCCGGTTTGTCGAGGACCTTGGCATCCTTTTCCGCGCGCGCGCCGAGGTGCAGCAGCAGCGTTGCGTCACCACCGTCGTCCAGGATCATGTTGGAAAGGCCCCCGTCGGGCCATTCGAAGATGCGGTGGGTGTACTCCCAGTACTCCTCGAGCGACTCACCCTTGTAGGCGAAGACCGGTGTGCCGGCGGCCGCAATTGCGGCGGCGGCGTGATCCTGGGTCGAGAAAATATTGCATGACGCCCAGCGCACGTCGGCGCCCAGCGCCTGCAGCGTTTCGATCAGGACGGCGGTCTGGATCGTCATGTGGAGCGATCCGGTGATGCGCGCCCCCTTCAGGGGTTTCCGCGCGGCGTACTCCGCGCGGATCGCCATCAGGCCCGGCATCTCGGTCTCCGCGATCCGGATCTCTTTCCGGCCCCAGTCAGCGAGGCCGAGATCCGCCACGTGGTAATCGTTCTTCGATTGCAGCACTGCGCTCATGGAGAACTCCTTCAACGAGCGGGCGCCGTTCGCGTCGGGGACGCGGCCCCGCCGAGCCTGACAGGGC